>CANRBL010000005.1 GCA_947628835.1 uncultured Clostridia bacterium
ATGGTATTAGTAAAAAGTAAAAAATTTTAATGTAATAAATTTAATTTTTTAATGTAATTTTAATGTAACTACTGGAAGATTATATAAAAATACAAAAAATTACAATAAATTTCAACGAAAAACAAAAAGTGAATTTTAATGTAAAATGCAGACAGCTCTAAGAAAATAAAAAAATGACAAAATTTTAACTTAATGTTAGAAATTTTGTCGTTTTTTGTCGTTTGGAGGCGACACCCAGATTTGAACTGGGGATCAGAGTTTTGCAGACTCGTGCCTTACCACTTGGCTATGTCGCCGTTTTAAGAATAAATAAGAAAGCTTTAATATTTTTAATGTTTATTAAATTATATTCACAAAAAGTAAAAAGTGATACTAAATTATAATAAAAATATAATTTTTATGCATATATTATCTTATGGAGGAAAAATAATGAAAGAATACAAAAGGGAAGAAGTAAAAGAATATGCAAAAAAATGGGCATATAAAAGAAATCCGCAATATTATAATTATGATTTAATAGGAGGAGATTGTACAAATTTTGTATCGCAATGTATATATGCAGGCAGTGAAGTAATGAACTATAACAAGACAAATGGTTGGTATTATAATAATGCTAATGATAAATCACCTTCATGGACAGGAGTTGAATTTTTATATAATTTTTTAGTTAAAAATAAAGGAAAAGGACCAATACGGAGAACTTTCAAATAGAATTGAAATTGGTGATATTGTCCAATTATCATTTGATGGGATAAAATTTACGCATTCTTTAATAGTAGTAAAATTAGAAAGGGAAAAGATTTTTACAGCTTCTCATACTTTTGACTCATATGAAAGACCAATAAATACATATATGTATAATAAGATAAGATTTATACATATCCTTGGTGTCCAAATATGATAATCAGTAGATTATAGAATAAATGATGAAAATATATAAATTGCAGACAGCTATAAGAGAATAAAAAAATGACAAAATTTTAACTTAATGTTAGAAATTTGTCATTTTTTTTCGTTTGGAGGCGAGTGAGGGAGTCGGACCCTCCATCAGAGTTTTGCAGACTCGTGCCTTACCGCTTGGCTAACTCGCCAAATACTATATATTTTTTTAAAGTTGGAGCAGGTAACGGGAATCGGACCCGTAACTTAACCTTGGCAAGGTTATGTTTTACCACTAAACTATACCTGCAAATATTAAAATTTACCACATCAAAACAACTTATGTAAGCCTTATAATAATAACAAAATTAATAGTCAATGTCAATAGAAAATAAAAATAAAAATTTTTTTTAGTTACTATATAATGGTTTCTGTGCAATATACTCTAAAAAGCATTGAAATATAAGATTTTCATTACATTCCTCGGCTCATTACAAAGTTTAAGAAATTCTAACTTATTTTATGGCACCCTTTCACTCAACGCGAACTATTTCCATAAAATTGCGTAGAATTTCTAAAGCTTTTCCAATCACATTCGTCATTCCATTCAAATTCTTATATTTCAATGCTTTTAGAAATTTATCATTTTAAAACCATTAACCTGTAACATTTGTTAAACTATATAAGGTTACAATCAGCCTATCTTAAAAATTTTCTAAGTACATTATATAATTTGTAAATAAATCTGAAAAATAGAAATAAATATCCTTTTTTTCGATAGTATCAGTATTATAAATATTTAAAGTAAAAATAACATTATTATTAATAATAAAATCCAAAGTACCTATTATGGAATCTTTATAAAGAGGAGCAGAAAAAGTATAATCAGTATTTATATTAATAGAAATGTCATCTTTATAAATGGAATTGACAGGAAATTTATTATAAGGAATATCGGATAATTGTACATTAACGGTATTAGACTTACCTTTTATAATTTGAAATTTATATTGATTACTATTTTTCCAATTTTCAAATTCATTTTTTATAATATTTTCAATATCAATCATTTCAAAATTACTAAAAACATATTCTATTAAATTTATACTATCCCTTGTTCTATCTTTTTTCGTATCAGCACCAAGAACAACGCAAATAATATCCAGATTATTCCTTTTAGTAGCAGTCACAAGACATCTATTAGCACCATTTGTAAACCCAGTTTTCACGCCATAAACGCCATTTAAATATCCAAGAAGCTCATTTGTATTATTTAAAGACTTATAGTTACCATTAATACAAACAGAATAATTTTTTGTTGAAACAATTTTAGCAAAAATAGCATTATTTAAGGCATAGTTTGATAACAGAGCCAATTCATAAGCAGTAGTATAATGATTATCATTATCGAGACCATGAGGAGTAACAAAATGAGTATTATTTAAGCAAAGATTTTCAGCCTTTTTATTCATCAATTCTGCAAATCCATTCAAATCATTACCAGCATATTCAGCCAAAGCCACAGCAGCGTCATTGCCAGAACATAACAATAAACCATAAAGTAAATCATTTACAGTTATTTTGTCACCAGTGTGTAAACCTAGTCTTGAACCACCTGTACCTGCAGCTTTTTTTGAAATTTCTACTACATCTGTCAAGTTACAATTTTCCAAAATAATTATTGCTGTCATTATTTTTGTAGTAGAAGCCATCTTTCTTTTAGTATTTTCATTTTTCCCATATAAAATTGTATTTGTATTTCTATCTATAACAACACATGCACGAGAATTTAATTGAGGAATTTTAGAATTACTTTGTAAATTAGTAGAACTAGCAAGAATTTCAGCAGATACATCAACTACTTCTTCATTATCTAAATCATCAGCAAAAGATATGACAGTAAAATTCATAATCATAATAAAAACTATTAGTAATATATATAATTTTCTTTTCACAATAAAACTCATTCCTTTCTTGCTTTACTCAAAGGCACACATAAAAAAAGAAAGAATACTTTCTTTAAAACTGTACCTCTAATAAATAATATAAAAAAATATAATTTTTATGAAAGAATATATAAATTATTTTTATAAACTACTTGAATTTTTATATATAAAATTATATAATAGCAGAGGTATGAGTTATAACCTTTGTATGGAGAGCAAATCCAATAAAAGCCTATGAACCTTGTCAGGTCCGGAAGGAAGCAGCAATAAGTAGTGTTATTTTATGTGGAATTTGTTTTCCATAGAAAGATTATGCTCACACCATTTTTAATACTCGAGAAAAGTCATCTATTAAGAAGATAGACTTTAAAGATTTGTGTTCATAATAAAGGATGTGAAAAAATTGGGGTACACAGCACTTTATAGAAAATTCAGACCATTAAAATTTAGTGAAATGGTAGGTCAAGAACATATTACAACGACTTTAAGAAATCAAATTATGGCAAACAGGGTAGGACATGCATATTTATTTAATGGAGGAAGAGGAACAGGAAAAACATCAGCTGCTAAAATTTTAGCAAGAGCAATAAATTGTCAAAATCCACAGAATGGAGAGCCATGTAATGAATGCGAAATATGTAAAGGGGCGCTAAATGGTTCTTTAACTGATATAGTAGAAATGGATGCAGCATCAAATAACAGTGTAGAAGATATTAGAAGTATTAGAGAAGAAGTAAATTTTTTACCAACGAAAGCAAAATACAGAGTATATATAATAGATGAAGTACATATGTTGTCACAAGGAGCTTTTAATGCATTACTAAAAACATTAGAAGAGCCACCCGAGCACGTAAAATTTATATTAGCAACAACAGAACCACAAAAATTACTAGCAACAATCTTATCAAGATGTCAAAGGTTTGATTTTAAAAGAATATCAAATGAAGACATAATAAAAAGGCTGGAAATAGTATGTAATGAAAGTAATATAGAGATTACAAAAGAAGCACTAAATATAATAGCAGTATTATCAGAAGGAGCAATGAGAGATGCTTTATCTATTTTAGAAAGATGTATTCAAGATGGAGAAAATAAAATAGATGAGGAAAAAATCAAAGACTTAGTAGGAATACCTAAAATAACACATATAAATAACATAGTATCAGCTATAATTAATTATGATGTAGAAAATGCATTAAAAAATGTTAATATAGTTTTAGATGAAGGAAAAGATTTAAATAATTTAGTATGGGAAATAATAAAATATGTAAAAGATATATTAGTATATAAAACCACGAAAAAATTAGAAATATATAGTGAAGACGAAATAAAAAACATTGAAACTCTAGCAGAAAAAATATCAAGAGAAAGAGCAATAAGTTTAATATATGAGTTATCTGAATTAGAAAGTAATATAAAACTTTCAACTCAAAAATTAATAATGTTACAAGTAGGAATTATTAAATTATGTAATAATGTAACTACAAATACTGATGCAAGTCTTAATGAAAGAGTAGAAAAAATAGAAACTTACATAAGGTCAGGGAATTTAAATATATCTAATAAAAGAGAAAATGAACAAAAAAAAACGAATAATGTAAATAAACAGGTAAAAACAAAACCAATATATAGTGGAAAAACACAAGAATACTGGCCACAAATTGTAAAAGACTTAAAAGATAAAGGAAAAATAGTATTATATACTAATTTAATAAATACAAATGCAGTAGAAATAAATGATATGACAATTGGTATTGAATTTCCGAATGGATTAACGCCATTTGGAAAAACGGTATTAGAAAAAAGAGAAAATATAAAAGAAATAGAAAACTTAGTTTCAATAGCGTGTGGAAAAGAAATGCAAATAAAAATTATAAACAATAATTCACAAAATGTGGAAAACGCAAATCAAAAAAATGATTTAGAACAATTTGCAAATGATTTCGATATACCATTTGATATGACATAAATAAATTTATTAATTAGAAAAATATACAAATGGTGTTAATTTGTAATAAAAAGTAAATTTAGAAAGGATGATAAAAATGTCAAAAAGAGGTGGATTCCCAGGAGGAATGGGAGGATTTGGAGGAATGAACATTAACAACTTAATGAAGGAAGCAAAAAAAATGCAAGCAGATTTAGAAAAGTCACAAGCAGAACTTGCAACAAAGGAATTTGATGCAACAGCTGGTGGAGGAGCAATTAGTGTTAAAGTATCAGGAGAAAAAGTTTTAAAAGAAATAAAAATAAATAAAGAAGTAGTTGATCCTGATGATGTTGAAATGCTAGAAGATTTAATTATAACTTGTGTTAATGAAGCATTACGAAAAGTAGACAGTGCACAAGCGGCACAAATGGGAAAATATAATATACCAGGTTTAATGTAATAAATATAATCAAAATAATAATTTTTATACGGAAAAACTTGTAAAACCTAAAAGATATAATAAATAAGGAGAGTTTTTAATGTCATATTATTCACCATCAATAGAAAAATTAATAGAAAGTTTTGAAAGGTTGCCAAGTATAGGACATAAAACAGCAGCAAGACTTGCATTTTATATTTTAAATAGTACAGAAGAAGAAACAAATGCATTTGTTTCTTCAATTTTAAATGCAAAGAAGAATTTAAAGTATTGTAGTAAATGTTATAATATTTCAGATACAAACCCTTGCAATATATGTTCAAATGTAAAAAGAAGTCAAGAGATAATTTGCGTAGTAGAAGATGTTAGAGATATAATTGCAATGGAAAGAACAAACGAATTTAAAGGGGTATATCATGTGTTACATGGTTCTATATCTCCAATGAATGGTATCGGTCCAGATGATATAAAAATAAAAGAATTATTAGCTAGATTGATGGACGGAACAGTTAAGGAAGTAATATTAGCTACTAATCCAAGAGTAGAAGGGGAAGCAACAGCAATGTATTTATCTAAATTGATAAAACCATTGGGAATTAAAGTTACTAGAATTGCACACGGTATTCCAGTAGGAGGGGACTTAGAATATACAGATGAAATAACTCTAGCAAAAGCATTAGAAGGAAGACGAGAACTTTCCTAATATAGAAAAAAGCGGACATTATTAACATTTTCTCTATTTAGAACACTTGTATATAAAAAACATTAACTTGTAGCTAATTACAAGTTAATGTTTTTAATAAAATATCACAAATTGTTTTAGTAGAATTTTTTTTACCAAAAGCAATAGCATTATTTTTCATTTCAGTTAATTTATTACTATTATAAATTAGATCGGAAAGAGTAGTAAAAATTTCATTTTCTGATTTTATCCATAGTGCAACATTTTTACTTTCTAAAAATTCAGCGTTTTCTTCTTCTTGACCTGGAATAGGATTAATAATTATAATAGGTAGGTTAGAAGCCAAACTCTCTGATGTTGTAAGACCACCGGGTTTAGTAATTACAACATCAGATATACTCATAAATTCTGCAACTTTATCAGTAAATTTAAAAATTCTTACAGTATCTTGTTTATTATTTTCTATAACTATTTTATTAAAAGCTAAATTCATTTTATCATTTTTCCCTGAAATAGCAATAATTTGAACATTGTCAAAGTTCTTAATTAAGCATTCAAAAACAGCTAAAGTTTTAGATTTTCCTAAACCAAATTCACCACCAGCAAAGAATAAAATGGTTAGCGTATTTGGTAAAAAGTTAAGTGAATGTAATATGCTATTTTTATCAAAATTTTGTAAAAATTTATTAGATATTGGAATACCTGTACTATATATTTTTTGTTCTTCAACACCTTTTTTTCTTAATTCTGATTTCATATAATCGTGAGCTACAAAATAATAATCTGTAGATTCATGTCCAACTAACCACTGGTCATGAGATTGGTAATCAGTCATTATTGTGGCAATTATACAAGAAATTTTTCCTTTGCGTTTTAGATAACTACACATTTGAGTAGAAAAAGGATGTGTAGAAATAATTAAATCAGGCTTTTTTTGACGTAATAATTTTAATAATTTTATTGCCATAATAGTATTAATTTTTGAAGATATATGAGCAATTGGTCCTTTTTGCGAATTAGAATATATGTATCCCCATGCCCAAGGTGCTTTTTTTGCCATTTCCTTGTATGCTGTAGTAGTTATTTTTTCAATAGGTTTATTTACATATTTCATACAATCAACTAGTTCAGTTTCAACATTTTTGTAATTATTATCAATATATTCTTTAACTGATTTAGCAGCGGATAAGTGACCACCACCATAGGAAGCATAGAATATCATTACATTCATATGTTTTTCTCCTTTAAAATTAATTTATAATATTTTAATTTTATCATAAATTTGTAAAATTTAGAATATTTTTTTGAAAAAAAGGCAAAATAAGGTTAAAAGTTAAGCTAAGAATAATAAAAAATATATAGGAGAGGTTTTTATATGAATGATAAAAAAAGAAAAAATATAGTCACAGGAATAATTGCTATTTTATTAATTTTAAGTATTGTATTAGCAATTATGTTATATCAGAGCAAAAAAACATATAAAACATCAAGTATGAACGAATACAATATGGCGTTTTGTGAATTAGTAGACTATATGGAAAACGTTGAAAATTATCTAGCAAAATCTTTAATATCAACATCTTCAACACAGGGAGCAGAAACACTAACACACGTATGGAGGGAAGCAAATTTAGCACAGACATATTTATCAATGTTACCAATAGAAACGCAAGAATTAGAAAACACGCAAAAGTTTTTAAATCAAGTTAGTGATTATAGTTATTCACTATCAAGAAAAAACATAAATAATCAAGATTTAACAGAAGACGATTTAAATCATTTGCAAGAATTACATCAATATAGTGTAGAACTATCAAATACAATAAATCAATTATCAGAAGATATAAACAGTGGTAGAATAAGCTGGAAAGAACTTACCAAAAAGAACAATTTAGCATTTGCACAGCAAGTTAGTAACATTTCAAAAGATAGCTTTAGTAATTTAGAAGAAAATTTTCACGAATATTCAGGTTTAATATATGATGGAGCATATTCAGACCATATAACAAGTCAAGAAAAAAAAGGATTGACAGGTGAAGATATAGATGAAGAACAGGCAAAGAGTATAGTAGAAGAATTTATAGGAAAAGATAATATAAAAGAAGTTTCAAGTTTTGGATATTCGGAAGGAGCAGATATTCCAGTATATAATTTTTCAGTAAAAACGAATCAAGATGAAAATGTAAGTATCGCCATATCAAAAAAAGGTGGACATATTGTTGATATGAACTCAGATAGAATAGTGGAAACTGAAATAATTTCACAAGAAGAAGCAAATGAAATAGGCAAAAAGTTTTTAACAGAAAAGGGATTTCCTAATATGAAAGAAACTTACTATCTAAAACAAGAAGGAATCGTTACTGTGAATTATGCATATGAACAAAATGGAGTAATAATGTATCCAGATTTAGTAAAGGTTAAAATTGCATTAGATAATGGTCAAATATTAGGATTAGAAAGTACAGGATATTTAAATTCACATTGCGAAAGAGATACATCAAATGTACAGATAACAATAGATCAAGCAAAAGAAAAATTAAATAAAAAATTAGATATTGCAAGTCAAGGATTGGCTGTAATTCCTACAGAATGGAAAAGTGAAATACTTTGTTATGAATTTAAAGGAAAAGTAGATGAAAGCGAATTTTTAGTATATATTAATGCACAAACAGGTAATGAAGAAGATATATTAATTATAACAAATACACCTAATGGAACATTGGCAATGTAATTAAAAATAAGTATAATTTTTTTCAAATAAAATTAAACATATTTGTGACTAAGGACTGAAATTGAAAATGGAAAAAATTGATTTAATAAAATAATGTTTTTTGACAATAATAAGGTTAAGAAAGCAATAGCTTTCTTAAATAAAAATCTTTATATAGTTAAATTCTATAAAGGTAAAATTTTCTTAAATAGGAGGGTATCAATGTCTAGAAATAGTAAATTAATATCTGAAAACCTTAGAGAAGAGATTGCTAAAGAATTAGGTGTATATGATCAAGTAAAAAAAGATGGTGGAAGCTGGGAAAATGTTTCTTCAAAAACGTGTGGAAATATAGTAAGCAAGGCAATAGAGATTGCAAATAGAGCTGTTGAGTAAATATAGTGAGCCTAAAATTTTCTTAAAATTTACATTTTACAGAAAATTCTAGGCTTGCTTTTTGTTACAGGTTAATGGTTTTAAAAGGATAAATTTCTAAAAGCATAGAAATATAAGATTTTCATTACATTCCTCGGCTCATTACAAAGCTTAAGAAATTCTAACTTATTTTATGGCACCCTTTCACTCAACGCGAACTATTTCCATAAAATTGCGTAGAATTTCTAAAGTTTTTCCAATCACATTCGTCATTTCATTCAAATTCTTATATTTCAATGCTTTTAAAACTATTTTTACATAAAACCATTAACTTGTAACTGCTTTTTCGATAAATTTTTTTAAAAAGTTGCAATTATGTCAAATTTAACATATAATATAAAAAAATTTTAGATACCAAATGGAGGAAATATGGAAAAGAATTTGACAGTAGGTGATATAATAAAATGCACAAAAGGAAAAATAATTTCAGGAAATGTTGAAGAAGTATGTAAAACTTTTTCTAAAGACACAAGAAATATAAATGTAGGGGATACATATATAGCAATAAAGGGAGAAAATTTTAATGGAAATAAATTTTGGAAAGAGGCTTTAGAAAAAGGGGCAAAAACAGTAATTATAGAAGAATTTAATGATAAAGATGAAAAAATAGAAAAATATAAAGATAAAAACATAATATTAGTAAAAGATACATTAAAAGCATTACAGGAAATAGCAAAATACAAAAGAAATTTGTATAATATACCCGTAATAGCTGTAACAGGAAGTGTAGGAAAAACAAGTACAAAGGATATAATAGCGAGTGTAGTATCAACAAAATATAAAACATTAAAAACTGAAGGAAATAATAACAATGAAATAGGATTACCATTAACAATATTAAAATTAAAGGATGAAGAGGCACTTGTAATAGAAATGGGAATGAACCATTTTGGAGAAATAAGTGTACTTACACAAATAGCAAAACCTACATTAGCAATTATAACAAATATAGGAACATCACATATAGGAAATTTAGGTTCAAGAGAAAACATATTAAAAGCAAAATTAGAAATAATAGAAGGAATGAAAGAAGTATCAATAGTAATAAATAATGATAATGATTTGTTAAATGAGTGGTATAATGAAAATAAAGAAAAATATGAAATAAATACATATGGAATAAAAAATCAGAGTAATGTAATGGCAAAAAAAATAAATTTAAAAGAAAATAGCAGTAATTTTACAGCAGAGATAAATGAAGAAAAGATAAGCATTAATGTACCCGTAGGAGGACAACATTTTGTATATAATGCAATGTGTGCTATAATGGTAGGAAAAAAATTAAATATAAGTAATGAGCAAATAAAACAGGGAATTAAAAGTTTTGAATTAACCAAAAAAAGAATGGAAATATTGAAATCAAAAAATGGTGCAACAATAATAAATGATAGTTACAATGCAAGTTATGAATCAATGAAAGTAGCAATTGAATATCTTGCAAGTATGCCAGCAAAAAGAAAAATAGCAATATTAGGTGATATGTTTGAATTAGGAAAATATGCAGAAGAATTGCATAAAAAGGTTGGTAAAGAAATAGAAAAAAATAAAATAGATATATTAATATGTTGCGGAGAAAATTCAAAAAATATAATAAAGGAAGTAAAAGAAAGTTGTAAAGTATATTATTGTAATGATATAAATGAAATTGTAGAATTAGCAAACAAAATATTAACAAAAGATGATGTAGTTTTAATTAAAGCTTCAAATGGAATGAAATTTTTTAATATAGTGAGCAAAATAATATAGCAAAAATAGCATTAATAGCTTGCTTTAGGAAGGAATGTGAAGTAAAATGAATAAATTAAAATTAGGAGTCATCTTTGGAGGAATGTCTACAGAAAATGAAATTTCAAAAATTTCTGCAAGATGCATAATGGAAAATTTAAATGAAGTCAAATATGAAATATACCCAATATATATTGCTAAAAATGGAAAATGGTATAAATATGACCGAAAAAGTCAGATGGTATTACCAGAAAATGAAATAAATGATATATCAACATATTTAAAACAAATGGATACAGTTTTTCCTATATTGCACGGTAGATATGGAGAAGATGGTACAATACAAGGTATGTTGGAAATGTTAAAAATTCCATATGTTGGTTGTGGAGTATTAGCTTCGAGTATAGGAATGGATAAAGTATATTCAAAAGTAATGTTTGAAAAAGCGAATATACCTCAAGCAAAATATATATACATAAAAAAAGAAGGAAAACAATACATATATGTAGATGAGGAATTTAATGAATATATTTGGGATATAAATGATATTGTAAAAAAGGCCATTGTAAAATTAAAATTTCCTCTTTTTGTGAAAGCTTCTAATTCAGGCTCAAGCATTGGTATTGTAAAAGTAAAGCAAAGTAGTGAATTACGAGAAGCTATAGAAAAGGTTTCTGAATATGATAATAAAATTCTTATAGAACAAGGAATTATAGGTAAAGAGGTAGAATGTGCAGTTCTAGGAAATGAGAATATAATAGTTTCAACTGTTGGAGAAATATTATATGAAGAAAAATTTTATAGTTATACTGCAAAATATGAAAGTAAAGATTCTAAAATAATAATACCAGCAAATATTTCATCAGAAAAAACTGAAGAGATTAGAAATATTGCTAAAAAAGCATTTAAAGTTATAGATGGAAAAGGACTTGCAAGAGTAGATTTCTTTGTTGAAAAAGAAACAGAAAAGGTATATATATGTGAAATAAATACAATGCCAGGTTTTACAGAAATTAGTATGTATCCTAAATTATTCGAAAAATGTGGAATAAAGTATAGTAAATTGCTAGATAAAATCATAGAGCTAAGTCTTACAACATAGTTAAAAATTGTGTTATATAATCGTTTTAGACGAAAGCTTGTAATTAAAAAGAACTCTATATTAATTTAGTTGGTACTTTTTAATAACAAGCTTTAGCTAATTGATTTTTAAACTATAAAATAATTTATTTTTAATTTAGGTTGACTTATAATACGGAGTTACAAGTTACAATTAAATGAAATAGTATAAAATTCATAAAAAGTATGGATTTTTTTTTATTTTGTGATATAATAAATGTACCAAATTTTGGGAGGATGTCAAATGATTTTTAAAGATTATTATAAGATACTAGAATTAGAAACAAATAAAGTAACAATAGATGAAATAAAAGTAGCGTATAGGTCTGCCGCAAAAAAGTATCATCCAGATGTAAATGTAGGAGATAGACTAGCAGAAGAAAGAATAAAAGACATAAATGAAGCATATAGAGTATTATCAAATTCATCCACAAAAAGAAAGTATGACAGAATGTGGAATGCAAATGTAGGTAAAAAAAGAAAGGCATTTGAAGAAAGTGGAAGAGATTCAAATTCAATATTTAGTGACTTTTTTAATATGTTCTTTGGAAACATAGAAAATAAACGAAAAGATAATAAAAGAGAACCTGTACGAGGAGAAAATATAGAAACAGAAATACAAATGTCCCTAGAAGAAGCTTTTTTTGGAAAGAAAAAAACAATATCACTAAGAACTGTTGAAGGAAAAATGAAAGTATTTACAGTTACAATACCAGCAGGTATTAGGAATGGTGAAAAAATTCGATTAGTAGGACAAGGAAGAAATGGAGAAAATGGTGGTAAAAATGGGGATTTATTTATAAAAATAAATATTGAAGACAATCAAAAATTTAAGTTAAATGGTTATGATTTATATACAGATTTGTTATTAACGCCATGGGAGGCAGCATTAGGAACAAAAGCAACATTAAAATCTATAGATGAAGAAACACAAGTGTATATACCCAAAGGAATGCAAAGTGGAGAAACCATAAAAATACAAGGAAAAGGTTACAAAGATGGAAAAGGTGGAAGAGGAGATTTAGTTGCTGAAATAAAAGTAATGGTGCCAAAAGACTTATCCAAAGAGGAAGAAAAAATATATGAAAAATTAAAAAGTGTATCAAATTTTAATCCAAGAAGCATATAAAACTATCGGATTTATAATCTGCTATTGACATAATGCAAAAAAGATATTATAATTATGTATAGTTGAGTATGCGAAAGAAAAACTATGTGTATTCATAGAGATAGGAGAAATAAAATGGAAACATGGCAAGGAAAACATTTTAGTATAACAGATCCTGAAGATGTAAGCACAGTAATATATCAAATAAATAAAACAGAAAAAGAACATTTAAAAGATTCGCCTAAGTATACTGTTGATAGATTGGATTATATGGAAGAAATAAGAGGCGAATTAAAACAAAAAACTTTTTTTGTAGATAATCCATCAGAAGATAAAGATCAATTAATAATTTTGTCTTTTGGAAAAGAAAAAGTAGTTGTAAATATGGCTTTATTAGAGGGAAATACAATATCAATTTGTAAAAAACCAGTAGCAGTAAAATTTGAAAGTTTATATTCTGAAGAAGAAAAAGAATATAAAAATTTTAGATATACTCCAAATTTAAAAAGGCCAATATGTATAATTGATCCAGAAACTACAGAAGAAATAAAGCCAACGCTTTATTTTGATGAAAAAACAAATGAAGTCAGAGGAAAATGTAAGCTGAAACCATATAAGTCTTATTTTGCCTTTGAAATAAGGGATAAGAAAGAAGATTAGGAGGAATTTGAATGAGTAATACAAGTTCAAATAAATTAAAAAAGGGAAATACCATAATAGTTAATGTAATAAATATGATTCCAGGTCAAGAATTAGAAGTGCCAGCAAAAAGTGCAAAAACAATTAATTCAAGGGATATAGAAAATGAACCTATGATATTAACTAGTGAAGTGGGAGTATTTTCATATAAAGTACAAAAAGGTGTTAGGTATAGAGTGGGAGAAGAAGGAGAAAAATTTCCACCAATTGATGAAGAAAAATACAATAGCATTGCTAAATTAAGAGAAGAAGAAATGTCAAAAGAAGAATCTGCATCAAAAACTAAAACAACTAAGAAGAAAACAAAATCAAAGGAATTAGAAGAAGAACCAGAAATAATAATAGAAGTAGAAGAAAAACCAAAAACAGCAAAAAGAAAGTCAACAGCAAAAAAAGCTACATCAACAAAAGTTGTTAAAGAAACAGCACAAATAGAAGAAAAGCCAAAAACAACAAAAAGAAAGTCAACAGCCAAAAAGACGGTATCCGAAGAAGTTGTTAAAGAAACAGCACAAATAGAAGAAAAACCAAAAGCAACAAAAAGAAAGTCAACAGCCAAAAAGACAACATCAGGAAAAGTTGTTGAAGAAAAGGCTCAGATAGAAGAAAAACCAAAAACAGCAAAAAGAAAGTCAACAGCAAAAAAATCAACATTAGAAGCAGTTACTGAAAAAACAGAAAAAACAGAAGAAAGACCAAAAGCAACAAGAAGAAAAACAACACAACCAGCTGAAAAAAATAAAACTTCAAGAGGAGCTAAGAATAAAGCAGAAAATGGAGAGGATAGATAAAATTTTACAAATGAAGCAGGTGATAATATGAATTATAAAATAGAAGGTGCAATGAAAAGAAATGAAAAAACCGCTATATTATTTGCAATACTATGGTTAATTTTAACCATAGTATTTATAGCGCCAGTATCAAATGGAATGATAGTAGCAAATGCAAATGGAGTGTTTGATTCTACAAAATTTTTAGAAACATTTATGGGGTCTGTTCAATCCCCATTTGGAACAATTAAAAATATAATAGAGCAAGGACAATTTATGGAATACTTAAAAGCAGTAGGAATATTCTCAATAATATACTTTATTATATTTATTATAGGATTTATAAGAACAGCACCCAAAAATCAATTTTCAGATATTGAACATGGATCTAGTGATTGGAGTCAACATGGTGAACAATATAAAATATTAAGTAATAAAAAAGGAATAATACTAGCAGAAAATAATTACTTGCCAGTAGATAAAAGAGGAAATGTTAATGTATTAGTAGTAGGACGGTTCAGGTTCTGGTAAATCTGCTTCATATTCAATACCAAATGCATATCAATTATTAGGTTCATATGTATTTACAGATCCAAAGGGAGAACTATACGATAGAACAGCAGGATATTTAAGGGCAAATGGTTATAAAATAAAAGTATTAAATTTAGTTAGACCACAATATAGTGATGGATACAATCCATTAATGCATATATCATCTGAGATAGATGTAGATGTTATAGCAAATACAATAGTGAAAGGGCAAAAATCAGAAGGAGGAGGTTCAGATCCATTCTGGGACGACTCCGCAGAAATGTTATTAAAAGCATTAATATATTATTTAATAGCAACAAGACCAGAAGAAGAACAAAACCTAGCAAGTTGTGCAGAACTTGTAAGAGCAGCAAATACAAATGGAGGAAGTAACCTATTAACAGAATTAATGAGTCAATTACCTATGGATCACCCAGCTAGAATGAACTATAAATCTATAGAAATAGCACCAGAAAAAACATATAGTTCTATTTTAAGTACATTACAGTCAAAATTAGGAAAATTTGATTCAAAAGAAATTGCAGAATTAACATCAACAGATACAATAGATTTTGAGGAAATAGGAGATAGAAAAACAGCAGTATATGTAATATCTTCAGATACACACACAGCATATGACTTTTTACTTACTATATTCTTCTCACAAATGATACAGCAATTATATGACCATGCTGATAGAAATGGTGGAGCATTAAAAGTACCTACGTATTTCATATTAGATGAGTTTGCAAATATAGGAAAAATACCTGATTTTGATAAAAAAATATCAACAAGTAGAAGTAGAAAAATTTCATTTAGTGTTATATTACAAAATTTAGACCAACTAGAAGCCATATATGAAAAATCACATGAAACAATAATGGGTAACTGTGATACACACCTATTTTTAGGAAGTAACTCATTTAAAACAGTAGAATATTTCTCAAAGGCATTAGGAGAAAAAACTATTTCAAGGGACAGTGTTTCTATTAATAAAGATAATTCAAACAAAAAAACAGGAAAAAGCATATCAGACCAATTAATGGGAAGAGCATTGATGACACCTGATGAATTAAGAAGAATGGATAATGATTTATGCATTATTTATGAAAAAGGAATAAAACCAGTAAAAGCAAACAAATTTTATTACTTTAAGCATAAAAACATGGCCAATAAATTAAAATCATTAGAAATAAGTCATAATGATATAGGCGAAATAGAAAGAGGAACATGGAGAAAATACAATCCATATAACCCATATGTAGAAGATGATGAAGAAAATAAAGTAAATGACTTAAATGTAGATTCTTTAGATGATTTATTTGAAAATGATGATAATATGCAAAATGATAATATTGAAAACAATTTTGACAATATAGATAATATTGCAGATAGTAATGAAAAAGAAAAAATAAATTCAAATGATGAAAAAAGAGAAAATGATTTGTTGTCATTTATAGATGAAGAAGACAATGAAAATATGGAAGATGAAAGCGAATATGATTTACAAAAAGAATTAGAGGCAAAGTTTGATGAACTTTTTGGACCACTAGATGATGACGATTAATAATCATTAGAAAAATAAACAATATAGTTATTAAGCTATAACAAAAATGTCGAATTTTGCGATGGAAACATATTGCAAAATTCGACATTTTATGTTATTCTATAACTAGATTATAATCTAAAATTTAAAATCAAAAGTTAAGTTAAATCAAATTAAAAATTTTTATTCAATAATTTTTAAGTTACATGTTAATGGTTTTAAAAGGATAAATTTCTAAAAGCATAGGAATATAAGATTTTCATCACATTCCTCGGCTCATTACAAAGCTTAAGAAATTCTAACTTATTTTATGGCACCCTTTCACTCAACGCGAACTATTTCCATAAAATTGCATAGAATTTCTAAAGCTTTTCCAATCACATTCGTCATTTCATTCAAAATCTTATATTCCTATGCTTTTATAACTATTTTTATATAAAACCATTAAACAGTAACATTTTTAATCATTAAATTGGAAATCAAATTGACGGACGTTTTTGAAATTGATATAATAGAGTTATCAAAAGCGAAAAGGCAATTAAAGAAAGGTACATTTGAGGAGCCTAAAGATATAAAAGATTGGGTAACGTTTTTAATTAATCCAAAGGAACTGGAGGAATCTGAAATGAAAGAGAATATAGTTATAATAGGTGCAGGACCAGCAGGTTTAACTGCAGCCTATCAATTATTAAAAGAAAATAAAGATAAATATAAAGTAGTAATAATAGAAGCAGATAATCAAGTTGGAGGAATATCAAAAAGTATAAATGTAAATGGAATGAGAGTTGATACAGGTATACATAGATTTTTTACAAAAGATGATAGAATAGAAAATATTTGGAAAGAATTATTACCAATACAAGGTGAAAATTCATATGATGATATAATATTAGAAAATAATAAAAAAACATTACAAAAAGAAGGACCAGATCCAGAAAAAGAAGAGAAAGTAATGTTAATTCGTGACAGAGTAACGAGAATATATTATGACAGAAAATTTTTTGATTATCCAATAAGTATGAAGATGGAAACATTTAAAAATTTAGGATTTATTAAATTAATACAATCTGCATTTAGCTATTTAAAAGCGTGTATTATAAAAAAAGAAGAAAATTCATTAGAAAATTTCTACATAAATAGATTTGGAAAAAAATTGTATAGTATGTTCTTTGAAAAATATACGGAAAAAGTATGGGGAAGAAAACCATCACAAATCTCAGCAGATTGGGGAGCACAAAGAGCAAAAGGTTTATCAGTAAAAGAAGTTGTAAAAGATATGTTTTCAAAAGTTTTTGGAACAAAAGAAGATAAAAAATCAGAAACATCACTGATTGAACAATTTTGGTATCCAAAATTAGGTGCAGGTCAGATGTGGAATGTTATGGCAGAAAAAATTGAAAAATTAGGCGGAAAAATCATAAAAAATACTGTTGTAAAAGCAATAAATGTAGAAAATTATAAAGTAATAAGTGTAGATTGTTATAATGAAGAAATAGGAGTAAGTGCAATACCAGGAGATAAATTTATTTCATCTATGCCAATAAAGGATCTAGTAGCAGGTATAAGTGGACAAAGTATTCCTGAAGAAATAAAGCAGATTGCACAAGGATTGCCATATAGAGAATTTATGTCTGTAATTTTATTAGTCGATAAAATAAATTTAAAGAATAAAACAAAAATAAAAACAGTTGGAAATATAATACCAGATTCATGGATTTATATTCAAGAACCAGATGTTAAGATGGGAAGAATGCAAATTTTTAATAATTGGTCGCCATACATTTTTAAAAATAAAGAAGATATAAAAGATAAAGTTATGATATCATTTGAATACTTTTGTAATGAAAATGATACATATTGGAATATGAGTGATGAAGAATTTATAAATTTTGCAATACAAGAAGCAATGAAAATAAATTTAATCGATAAAGAAACTGTAATAGAAGATTCATACAGAATAAAAATTCCAAAAGCATATCCAGCATATTTTGATACATATTATCAAATTGATAAATTAGTGGATTATTTAAATTTATTTGACAATCTATATTGTATAGGAAGAAATGGACAACATAGGTATAATAATATGGATCATTCTATGGCAACAGGAGTGGAAGTGGCAAATAATATAATAAAAAATATAAAATCAAAAGAAAACATTTGGAATGTTAATACAGAGAAAGAATATCATGAAATAAAGAAATATTAATGTATTAAAAATGAGGAATTATATATAATTCCTCATTTTTGTATTAGTCATACTAACATTTTCTATTATATAAAATCCATAGCACAAAAATTTACTATTTATTTTGCTCTTCTGTATTTTCATATTTTTGCAATTGTTCATATGTATTTAAGTAATTGTTATAACCAAAAGTAAAATGTTGAATGTCATCTAATCTAATTCTATAGTTATTATTATATACACAAAAAGTATTAATAAATTTTGATGGATTAGTAAAGTACATTGCAATTTCAGGATAAGTATATGCAGTAAGATTTAATTCTATTTTAGATTTTAATCTTGCAATAAATTCTTCTGCATTAAAATCGTCTTCTAAATATTTAAAAGAAACATTATTATCAATAATTCTTGAATAAGTTTCAAAACCAGCTGTTAATAATTCTAAAGTAGTAGAGTTAATGTCATCGTATTTTGTTGTTTCAACACAATGTTGAATATTTTTTAAGGCAAACACATAATATTGTTCTACTGGTAAATATTTTGTAATTTCATTCATAGTATAAGCAATCCAATGACTAGAATATTGATAATAATCATTTTCCATAAAATAATTAAGAGCCTTTACAGCACCAATAAGATAATCTTTATTATTTGTATGTGAGTATAATCTGCAAAGAGCATAAGAGGATTCACCATCATATAATTCACTAACAAAATCATTTATAACAGAAAAATCAAGTGATAATTCATGAGTAAATTTTCCTGTTTCACTATTTTGTAGTGATAAAATTCCATTACCTAAATCGTTTAGTAAATCATCATATTCATTAGTATTAAATATTTCCATATATTTAATGAGCATAAGGCAAGCAAGAGCATTACCACCGATATTTATAGTAGAATCTTCTTCGTAATTTGCAACATCTATTATATATGCAGTATTATCATCTTTATTTTTAACATTTCGTGTTACATAAGACAATGCTTCATTTATAGCTTTTTTTAACTCATCATTAGGATTATTTTCATATGCTACTATTAAACTCCAAGTTGCACCAATATGTCTTAGCATACTATAGCCAATGATATATTTATCTGTTGATGCATTGTATCCATATGCAAATCTATTATCAGAAAATAGTGAATTTGCTAGATATGAATTAGAAGATGAGATTAAATTTTTTATGTCAGATATATTTTGGGCTGATGTTAATCTTATTGCAATTCCATTTTCAGAATTTGGTTTTAAATCATAAATATTATTATTTTCATCACAGAAAAATGATATGGTATCAAATGTTATAAAAGAATTAGGAATATCTGAAATTGCTTTTTTATTATTACTCTCAAAGTATGAATTAATTGCTGATAAATCTAGTTCATTATCATCGTTTAGTAGAGAATTACATAATAGTTCTTCATTTAATAGAGCTGTGTTAAAGTTTTTATCAAAAGAAATACCATTTACAAATGGTTTATCATAGCCTTTCATAGCTAAATAAATATCATCTTTAGATTTTTCTTCAATTTCAGTTGCAATATGTAATTTTATCCATTTAAAATCATAAGGATTATTACTTAAGTATTTAAAAACTTCATTTTTTGTGTTTTCTATAGCCTGTTCTAATGTATCACCTTTAGAATTAAAAACGATAGCTTTACTATTGGTATCACAAATTGAAATAAAAACATATATATTATTGTTGTTAAGATTATTTTTTATTTCAATATTAGAATTATTTAATATATGATTTTCTAAATTTGAAAATTTATTAGAAAATTCAACATTTTCTTGTGGTTTAGATTTTACTAAAAATATAAATCCTCCAACAAAACTTGAAATTATAACAATAATTATAATAGGAACTAATATTTTTTTCATAATTATTTCACCTTTCTCTTTCAATTACATTATTTGTTTATATAATAGCAAAGTCCTACTGACATTTCCTATTGTATATTTTTAAAATCTTCTATTTCCTTAGGAGTACCAAGAACTATAACATCATTTTTTGGTATTTCAATAATTCTGATTTCCTTTCCATTTTTAATTAATTCATTATATAAAGGAGCAACATACATTTCGCCTTTTTCTAAGTAATTATTTTTTATATAAAATTCATTAAAAGCAATTAGGTAATCTTTGACTTCGTGAAAATAATATGCTCCTACACTTGCATATTCGGATATTCTTTGCTTTTCTCTTACTTCAGTTGCTACATTATTATTATTTAATTTAACAAAACTCCAATGTTCTCCAGGAGCTTTAAAACATGGAATATTTCCATCACCGATAAATTTGTTTTTGGTTAAATATTTTGCATTTACATAAGTATCAATATTATATATCAAAATTTCATCATTTGGATTACAAAGTTGAACTGCATATTTAGCTGTTTCTGCTTGTCCAGAAGTAAGACAGTCCAATTCCAAAATATCATAATTTTTAATGTCTAATTTTAAACATTTATTTCTTATAAAATCTTTGGCATTAGAGTCTTTTAAAGTAATAAAATAAAATTTTTCATTTTTTAAAGATAATAGACTTTCCATTGACCATTCAAATAAAGTTTTACCTTTTACATCTATCATAAATTTTGGAATATCATAGCCAAAATCTTTAAATCTTTTTCCTATTCCTGCCATAGTTATTATATTATTAAACATTTATAATCACTCCATTTTTATCAATTTAATTCTTTATAAGTATAGTAGTTTATAGTGTTATCTCTATGTTCTTTCTTCATAAATTTTTGCTTATTTAATTTATATTGAAACAATAATTGTAATACTGTTATAGATTGACTTAGCATTTTTACATTAGATTTTTGATCATCTTCACTCCATGAAATAGGAAAAAATTTAATATTTTGTTTAAAAAAATGGGAAGCCAAAATCATAGTATAATTAAATACTAAATTGTCAGGAAATTTGTAATAATATTCAGATTTTAAAATATTTACATCATACATATTTAAACCTGAGCCTAAATCTAATATTTTTTTATTTAAAAGGACAGAGAATATCATATTATATATTTTATTTCCCAAGGTTCTAAACTTTGAATAACCATTTAAAGTAGAACCATTCATAAATCGTGAACCTAATACACAATCGTATTTTTTATATTCTGTATTTTGTAATATTGGAATTAAATCATTAATATTGCCTTGATCATCTCCATGTAAAACAATTACATAATCAAATTTGTTATTAATAGCATAATTAAAAGCAACTTTATGGGAACCACCTAAACCATAATTATTATCGTTTATAAAAATTTTATATGTATAGTTTTTTTCATCTTTTAATGTCTGTATAATATTAACAGTGTTATCGGTGCTTCTATTATCTACTATTATTATTTCTGAAAAAAAAGCACTGTTTTTATATACCTTTTCTAATACTCGGCATATTTGTTTTTCGCAATTATAAGTTGGTATAAATAACAAAATTTTAGACATTTTTTTCTCCTTTATATAAGTTTATTTAGATATTACAATTTCAGTATTAATATGATTTTTTTTATTTGCTATAGTTTCAAAAATTAACAATAATATTATATACAGTCCTACTGTGTATTCTGTAAAATAATACATATAATATGAAGCTGTTGCAGTAAAAAAGGTTATAAACATCTTCATAAAAAGAGCTGATATTAAAATTAACAATAACCATTCTTTTTGAAACAATTTTTTGATAACAGTAAATATTAAAATAATAAAAATAATTAATGGTATTAAGTTCCAGAACAATATTTTTATTATATTATTTTTCATTAGTAAATTTTCTACTTTTAATTTTAGGTCAAGATTTATAGGGTATAGATTAAATTTGTTTATTACACTACCAACAATAAAGTTTGGCAAATTAGGTAAAGGAGAATTATTTATGTATGATAAATAACAATTATTAGGATACTCTGTATCATTAAATGTATATAAAAATATTTTCCATCTTACATCAAGGAACTTATCAAAGTTATTAATAACTAAATCCCCGAATGATATGTAAAAATATTTATCTAAATTTGCATAAAAGTCGCTTTTACAAACATTGTCATCCCAATAGCATTGCATAAAATGATAATTTGGATATTTTTTTAGTACATCTAAATCAAATACTTTGTCAATATTTTCTAAATCTGATTTTAAATGTTCTCCTTGCAAATTTTGATTCAACATTATAGATAATGGAATTATGGTAGTTGTTGCTGTATACATTTTATCAGAGTTTATTTTAGTATATAACATCATAGGTATAAATAAGGCAATACACATTTTTATTATATTTTGTATATTAAAAATATTCTTATATGTAATAAAAATACAAATTGGATTGCAAATTAAAAATATTATACCTTCACTCCTCCAATTAATCATAATAAAACTCAAAAATAAAAGTACAAATATTTTAATTTTTGTTATCTCTATTTTTTCTAAATAATCAAATATAATAATAGTATAAAATAATAGTACTATATATGTATAAAGTATAGCTCTTAGTAAATAAGAATTATTTATTAAAAACACTGGAGTTAAAAAACATATATGTAAAATAACATTAAAAATTTTATTATGATAACGTTTCTGAATTTTACTATGTGCATATCCCATTATTAGACTAATAATTATAAGTTGGAAAAGAGTTAGCCCTATTGGATGTGGAATTATATAAAAAACTATAGTATATATTATAACACTTAAATACGATTGCCAAGTAGATAAAGAATAGTTTGTAGCATATGATACAATCCAAAATTCATCATAAAACCAAGTACCAGGATATATAATAAGTAAAATTATAAACATAAATATAAAATAAATTATAGAATGTTTTAATAAATTTATATAAAAAGATTCTTTTTTCTTGATTTTATGTGCAAAGAAAAAAAGCATTTTATATATTAATGGTAGAAATATTATAAATACTATGTTTATAAGCCAATATGAAAATTTAGATTCTATTATACCTGTAAAAATACGAGGTCTTATAAATAATATAGATATTATTTCAGTTAATATAGTCAATAATAATATTATTATATTTTCTTTAAAAAATTTTTTTCGTTTGTGTTTCATAAATAATCCTCTTTCTATTTATTTGTAACTATAATAATTCTAACAGATACAAATAAAAAAATAAAGTGATTTTTAAATTTTTTATCATAATCTGTTACAAGTGTTTTATTTTTTTTAACAATATGTTATACTAATTACAACGTGAAATATTATAAAAGTATATAATCAGAAAAATTAAAATAGTAGAAGGAGAAAATTTTGATAGATACAATAGAAAAAATAAAAAATAATTTATATTCAAAAATAAATGAATCTAAAAAAATAGGGAAAGTAAAAAAAATATTAGAAAAAACCAACACCAAAAAAGCAAATACAATTTTTATTATAGTTGTGCTTATAATATATATGATTATAACATTTATAGGAGTAATAAAACATGAATCGTGGTCAGATGAAGCACAAGCGTGGTTAATAGCAAGAGATTTATCAATCCCAGAAATTTGGAATCAAATGAGGTATGAAGGTCATTCTTGTTTATGGCATTTAATATTAGTTCCATTTGCAAAATTAGGGTTGCCATTTGATAGTATAAAATTAATAAGTTGGATAATTTTAGTAATATCAGTGTTTTTAATACTTAAATATTCACCATTTAATAAGTTTACAAAGTTACTTATAATATTTAGTGCACCATTTATATATTATTATCCTTGCATATCAAGAGAATATTGTTTATTACCACTATTAATTTCGTTAATTAGCATATTATATCAAGATAAGAAAAAACATCCATATCTATATGCTGTATTATTGGCTTTTTTATGTAATGTACACATTATTGCAATACCATTTGCAGGAATGCTAACAGTTACATTTTATGGTGAGGAACTACTATTAAAAAGAAAACAAAATGAAAAAAAAGAGAGAAAGAAATTAATAATAGGAGCATTTATAGTTTTTATTGGCTTAGTATTGTTCATATTACAAATATATAGAGCAATTTTTGACAGTAAATTGTCATATCAGGTTTCATCTATACATAATACATTAAATATAAATTTTATAGTTACACATACAAAAGAGATAGTAATACAATATATGGAAATGATAATGGGAAAATCACCTCTAACAATAGCTAATTATATTGTATTTGCCATTATTTTAACATTAATTATTATAAATGGAATAAAATATAAAAAACAATTTCTAATTTTTGTGCCAGTTGTAATTGTTAATATTTTTGTACACGTATTTTTATGGTTTTTAAATCCACATAGAGCTTATATGATTTTAATGCTTATTATATTTTGGGCATGGAACTATAAAAAAGATGGTAAAATATGTGATTTTAAAATCATAAATAATAGTATATTATATGCACTAATCATATTGTGTATAATATCATTAAAGGCAGGATATAATGCTATAAAAGCAGATTATTATAATTTATATTCATCTTCTAAAGAAACAGCAGAATACATAGAAGACAATCTTCCTAAAGATTCAGTGTTTTTATTTATTCCAGTATCACAATCTATTACACCTATAATTGCTTATTTAGATAATGATGATTATAAATTCTATAGCGTACCAGAGGATAGATATTTAACATATATAATATGGGATAGCAAATGGAATGAAAAGATAACGCCTGATAAAATTAATATTTTATTAAATCATAAATTAAAAAATAGGAAAAATGTATATTTAATAACAACTATATCTCAAAATAATAATGAAAGAAAATTTGTAGAAGATTGCAAAAAAATCTATGCTTCGAATGAGTGTATGACGATTTTAGAACAATATATAATTTATAAATTACCAGATGTTGAATATACTAAATAAAAAAATACAGATAATAAATTGAAAGTTAATATGGTAAAAAAGTGAAAGTTTAAATTTTCACTTTTTTTGGGTATGCAAATATAGTTCCCCGTAGAACAATGTAGAAATATAAGATAAATTGTAATAAAAATGTAATAAAATTTTAATATTTTGTTACAAAAAAAGATTGAATGAACTTCCGTAAGTAGGAAAAAAGAAGGTTAATATGTGCATAAAAAGCCCATATTGATTTTTTTTTTTTATAGAAGTAATATAAAATTAATGTCTTTATATTTAAGGAGGATTTGAGTATGAAAAAGAAAGCATTTAAGTGGATAACAGTAGTATTAACAATATTAGCATTGACTATGGGAAACTTCATATTGGTAGCTAAAAATTCAATAAGTTACGCAAAAGAGCTATTTTATGACACAAATAACAAAAATATTGAATTTATAGCATATTTTAAATCAGAAGAGGGGAAAGAATTATATAGTAAGGAGCAGTTATTAACAGAAAATAATACAAAGTTATATCTAAGGATAGCTGTTAAAGAAGATGGGTATTTTAATGGAGATATAAAATTACAAAACTCCAACTTCAATTTAAAAGAAGACATATTAAGTGAGAAAGTTAATAGTATAAAAAATAATACTATTGTGTTAAATCAAATAAATGCAGGAGAAAATGTAGATATAGAAGTAGGTATTGATACTAATATAGACTATTCTAGCAATATAGTTGAAGCTAATAAATTTGATACAACAAGTTCATTAGTATTAAGTGGAACATATGTAAATGCAAAGAAAACATATGATGACATATTAGCTACATCAAATGTAGATTTAAAATTAATTTCTCCAGAAGATATAAAAATGCATTTTAAATCAGATATTTTAATGAACAAAGTATGTGAAATAGAAAAAGAGAGAACAGAAGATAATAATGAAAAAGCGAAAAACAACGTTAAAGACGAAGAAATTAATGCAATAAAAGAAAAAAAACGTTATGTACAAATTTTATTAGAAAGTGGATTAGAAGAAAATAAATATCCAATAGATACAACAACAATGGAAATAACAGTTCCTAAAGAAGCAGAAAATGTAATAGTTACTTCTGCACGGAACATATGCAACAAATAACAGAGAAGGATATGAATTTATAGATGAAAACTGGTCATATGATAAGAACAATAATATTGTAAATGTATCTATATATAACGAAGAAGAAAATAATACATTGCCATGGAATAAGACAGATAAAGATAAAATTTTGGTAACATATATATTTGATGATGAAGAAAATATAAAAAATTTTGATGTAAATGTAAAAAATAAAATACAATTAATGGATGGAAATGTTTTTGAAGATGAGTATGAAATACCAGTAAATTTAGAAAAAGAAATAAATGAGACCTTCGAATTTTTAGTAAATGAAAATGAAGAAAGTATATATAAAGGAAAATTATACTCTAAAGAAGATAGAATATATAGTACAACAAACAAAGTACAAATTAACTATGTAGATGAGAACAGTAAAATTGTATTTGGCGAAAATATAAATTTTGATGTAATGGCATCAAATATAGAATATATTTCAACAAAATTTGATAAAAAAGAAATAAAAAATATTTTAGGAGAAAAAGGCTATATTGTAATAAAAGACATAAATGGCAATGAATTAACAAAAATTACAAAGGATACGGAATATAATGAAGAAGGAAATGTAAAATTTGACTATGAAAATGGAATACAAAATATTAGTATAGAAATATATGGAGCAGAAAAGACAGGAATATTAAATATACAAAATGACAAAAAAATAAATACAACTAATTATACAAGAAAAGATATAAATCAAATTAGTAAAATTATAGAAACAACAAAAGGAACATATTATTTAGGTGAAACAATAGAAAAAGAAGAAGAAATTGCAAAAGAAATAGAATTATATGAAACAGAAACAAAAGCAAAAATTGAAATAAATAATAATATATTATCAACATATGCAAAAAATGAGAATATTGAATTAAAAGCAACATTAATATCAAATAATGAAAATAATGATTTATATAAAAATCCAACTGTACAAATAATATTACCAAGTATAATAGAAAAAATAGATATAAAAACAGTAAAACTAATGTATGCAGAAGAATTAAAAGTAAAATCTGCAACATTAGAAGATGTAAATGAACAAAAAGTAATTAATATTGCTTTTGAAGGAGAACAATCAAAATATACGAAATTATCATTAGTAGAAGGACCAACAATAATAGTAAATGCAGATATAGATATAAATAAAAAAGCTTTATCTCAAGAAAATGCTATAAAGTTAAATTATACAAATGAAAATGACAAAAATGCTAATGAACAAGAAGAATGTAAAATACAAATAATTTCACCAAGAGAGATATTAACAGTAAATAGTATAAAAGAATTAGGATTGGAAACAGTAGGTGAAGAAGAAACAAAAGATGCTGAGTTAGAGATGAATTCTAAAGAAAAAGATTTGCAAGTACAAGTACAAATTGCAAATAATGCGCAAACAGATATATCAAATGTAAAAATATTAGGAGATTTTCCAACTCAAGGTGCGATTATAGAAAATGAAGAAAATAATATGCAAATAGCATTAGCCAACAATATACAAGTAAATACATTAGAAACAAGTAAAACTCAAGTATATTATACTCAAAATACAAAGGCAACAGATGATTTAGCAAATAGTGAAAATGGTTGGAGTCAAGATAGTAACAATGCTAAAAAATATTTAATATTAGTAGATAATATGCAAAAAGGTCAAAATTTAACAGCAACATATGGAGTAAAAGTTGCAGAAAATTTAGGATATAATGAAAAAGCAAAATCAAATTATGAAGTAAGTTATAACAATAGTCAAACAGGAAAAACATTAACATTAGAGGCTACACCAATTGCAATGGAAACAGAAGAACAGGAAGTTGCTCCAAATTTAGAAGCAAGTTTAGTTGCAACTGTAGGAAATGATATATTAAAAGATGGTGATGAAGTAAAGGAAGGAGAAATAATAAAGTATGCGATAAATGTAACTAATACAGGAACAGGAATAGCACAAAATGCAACTATTACAGCAAGTGTGCCAGAAAATACTGTATATGTTGAAATTCAAAGCATATTAGATAAAGAATTTACAGGAGAAAGTTTTTCAAAATGGGTAGAAACAGAAAATAAAAATCAAGTAATATATAGTATAGAAACTATTAATCCAGGAGAAACTAAAACTTTTGAATATGAAGTTAAAGTAAAAAAAGGTATTGTAAATAATACTTTAATAAATAATAGTGCAATAGTAAATTATAATAATCAAAACATAGAAACGAATAAATTAACAACAAAATTAGTAAATAGTGATATTAGTGTAATGATATATAGACAAGATTATTTACAGAATAAGCTTTCTCAAGGTCAATATGTATCATATACAATAGAAATACAAAATACTTCAAATCAAGATAAAAATAATTTAGTATTAAATATGGAAACAACAGATTTGTTTACAGTAAAAAATATTAATTATTATAATGAAAGTTTAGATAAAATAGTTTCAGAAATTGGTAGTAAACAAATAAATATAGAAAGAGTTAAAGCAAATTCAACACTATGTGTTGATGTAGAAATGTATATAGAATTAAATAATAATAGCAAAATACAAGAAACTGTAGTAAATGTAAAAGACCAAAATAATACATATAGAAGTAATAAAATATCAGAAAAAATCAGCCTAACAAAAGTAAGTATAACTAAATCATCAAGTAAAGCTAATCAAGATTTACATGAAGGCGACATATTAGAATATTTAATTACTGTAACAAATAATAGTGATAGTAAATTAAATAATATGAATATATATGATAATATTCCACAAGATTTAAACATAATGAAAGTAGTAAAAGATGATGAGATACTTGTTGATTATGAAGATCAATATGACGAAAATAAAGATAGTGGCATAGAAATATGTTCATGTGGTTGTGATAATTGTGATGGATATTATTGTGAAAGTTGTGAATGTGAAAATTGCATTTGTAAGAATGAATTACAAGAATGTATGTGCTATTGTGATAATTGTGATGGATATGATTGTGATGGTTGTGAATGTGATAATTGTACATGTGAAAATATAGATGATGAAGAAGATGATGTAGAATGTACATGTAATTGTGAGCAATGTGATGGATATGATTGTGATGGTTGTGAATGTGAAAATTGTATATGTAAAGAGAACATCTATGTTCCATATGATATAAGTAATAATAAAGCAAAATTTACAGTAGATTTAGATAAGGAAGAAAGTACAGAAATTTTAATAAAAGCAGTTGTAAAATATTCTGAATCATATGAAGATAGTACAATATCAAATACAGCATATGTTGAATCAAATGAAGGAACAATATTAGATGAATCAAATGAGGTAACAAATATTATAGTACGAAAAGATAAATCAAAAGATGAAGATAACAATGGAGATAATGACAAAGATGACAACAATGGTGATGAAGGAAATGGAGATGATGAAGGAAACGGAGATAATAAAGACAATGATGATAAAGAAAATGGTAATGGAGAAAATAATAATGGCTCAGAAAATAAAAATGAAGATTTATATGCAATAACAGGTACAGCGTGGCTAGACGAAAATGGAAATGGAAAAAGAGATAAAGATGAACAATTATTAAACGACATAAAAGTGTCAGTTTACAATGTATCTGAAAATAAAATAGATAATAATATATATACATCAACAGCTAATAGTGGTAAATATATTTTGAGTAATTTACCTAAAGGACAATATGTAATTATGTTTGAATATGATACAAATAAATATATTTTAACAACATATAAAGCACAACAAGTATCAGAAGGAGAAAATTCTGATGTAATAGAAAAGACGATTGTATTGGGTGGACAAGAAAAGACACTAGGGGCAACTGATATAATAAGTATAGAAAATTCAAATGTTTACAATATAGATATTGGCTTAATAGAGGCAAAAACCTTTGATTTAAAACTAGAAAAATATATTAGTAAAATAATAGTACAAAATAGAGAAGGTACAAAAACATATGATTATACGAATGCACAAATTGCTAAAATAGATATTTCAGCAAAACAATTAAAAGGTACAAATGTAGTAATTACTTATACTATGAAAATTACAAATCAAGGTGAAGTAGCTGGATATGTAAAAAGCATATATGATACATTACCAAAAGATTTAAAGTTTAGTTCAGAATTAAATAAAGATTGGTATGAATCAAATTCTTGTCTATATAATGAAAGTTTGGAAAATAAAAAATTAGAGCCAGGGCAAACAGAAGAAGTAAGTTTAGTATTAACAAAAACTATGTCAGATACAAATGTTGGAACAACAAATAATGTAGCAGAAATATTTAAAGCAAATAATGATTATGGAATTAAGGATATAAATTCAACACCTGGAAATAAAACAAGAGGAGAAAATGACATGAGTTCAGCAGATGTAATGATAAGCATAAAAACAGGTGCAATGATAAGTTATGTAGCATTAACATTTAGTATAATTATTACAATAGGAGTAGGTGCATATTTTATAAGTAAGAAGATTTTAAAAATAAAAATATAGATAGAAAGGAGGAAAAACTAATGCATAAAATAAGAAAAATATTTAGTATATTTATTATGCTATTTATAATATTATCCTTAAATTGTATATCAAGAGCTACTATGAAAATTTCATGGAGTGACTTTAAAAATGATTATTATTGTATACATCATGGTGTATATATGAGTGCGTCGACAGAATATGCACATGATGCTCACATTGAAATAGATTTAGCGAAAAATGATAGCGGAAATCCAATAAGTATAGTAAAAGTTGGTAAAAGAACAGAAAACCTTGGCGCAGAGTGTATTAGTAAAATGGCATATATAATGACAAAAGATAGTTCTTGGGGCTGGAATGGTGGAACTCCTGCACAACAAGCATTGTGGCGGAATTATCGCAAGCTTTAAATCTAAAATTAATGAAAAATTTGGAGATAATACAATTAATTCAAGTTGTAGTGGTGGTGGTATATCTAATGAAGGCTTTTTTGGTGAAAGTTATGATAAATTATTAAAATCATGTGATAAAATAAAAGCAGATGATTTAGATGGAGATAAGTTAAAATGTAAAAATTTATCATCAAATAAATGGGAATATACAGATAATGGAAAATATAAAATTGGGCCATTCTCATTTAAATTTGCAGGTACTGTAAGTAAATTAGTAGTAAAGGGTATTGAAAATTATACTATTAAAGATAGTAGTGGTAATGTAATACAAGAAGAAGATATAAAATCTGAGAAAAAATTTTATATTTATGCAAGTAAAATACAGAAAAAAAATATAACAGTAAAAATAAAAGTAAAAGCTACTACACTACATGCTGAATTGGATATTTATCGTTCTTGTGGTGAAAAAACAGAACAGAATATTTTAAAAGGTTCAGGTGATAAAAAAGATATAAAAGGTGAAGGAGAAGCTACAGTATCAATAAAGCCAGATGATGGAAAAATTAAAATTTTTAAAACGGGAGACGAAGGAGAACCATTAGCAAATGCTATATTTGCAATTTATAAACCCAATGGAGAAGAACTGCAAAGAAAATGGACAAATGGAGAGGGTATAGTAGAATTTAAAAATCTAGATATAAATCCTGTTAATAAAAAGACAACATATAAAGTTAAAGAAATTAAAGCACCAGATGGATATAGTATAAGAAATGTAAGTTCATCTCCTACGGTTACTATGGATGAAAAGGAAGTAGAAATAGAAAAAACGAATAGTAAAGGAGATGATGATGATAATACTCCTCCAGATACTGCAAGTGAAGGAGATACTATAACTATTTTCAAGTGTGATAAAGATACAGGAAAACCATTAAAAGGTATAAAATTTAACATTACAATTGAGGATACAACATATGAAACAGAGGCTACAGGAGATGATGGAATTACAACATTTAAAATAGATCCAGAAACACATTTACCTGCAATAACTTCTTTAAGTGGCGAAACTAAAAATACTTATACAGCTACTATTACAGAAGTAGCATATAATAATGGTGAAGATAATGACCTATTTGGATATAAACCAGATAATACATCCCATACTGTAACAATAGAAGAAATAATAGAAAAATATGGAGAGGAAGGAACATATAGCGATAAAGATTCACAACCATCAAATGTATATTCTCCTAAAAATTCAATTGTTTTGTATTCTGATGATACTGAAGATTCGTATACTAAGAAACACAGTGGTAAATCACAAGGCTATAAAGTAACTGCTAAAGTAAAATATGATGGCGAAGATGAATATGTTAAATGTGAAAACGAAAAACAAACTGGAAATCTTATTATACAAAAAGTTGATTCTGAAAATGAAGGCAAACAACTAGATGTAGAAGGTATTAGATTTAAAATAACACTAAATGAAGAACATTGGATTAGTAGAAAATATAAATCAAATGTTATTTTTGAAACCACACAAAGTGATGGAACAATTACATTGAATGATATATATGTAGGACAGTACACGATAGAAGAAATAACTGATCCTATGTCTTTAAATAAGGAACAAGGATATGCATATACAGTAACGGCTTCTCCTCAAATTCAAGCTATAAGTAGACAACCAAGTGATGAAACAGAAGCAGGTGCAGAAGTATATATTGATGGTAATACATTAAAGTATGAAAATGAGAAACAAAAAGGAAATTTAACTATAAAGAAAGTAGATGAAAATGGAAATGGATTAGCAGGAGTAAAATTTCAAATTGAAAGATATGGAGGTAAATATCCTAAGTCACCATTATCTGTTGTATGTGATGATGATAGTGACTTAGACAATGGTGAATATAAAGTCATATCAGAAGATGATGACGAAGGTATAGATACTTTTGTTACAAATGAACAGGGAGAAATTAAAATAATAGATTTATTACAAAATGATGGAAATAGTGCAGCAGTGTATAGAATACGTGAAATTAAAATACCAGAAGATGGAATGGGAATAGGAGATGAAACAGACAAGTATGGTTACTTTGGTCATATAAAATCAGATAATGTTAATTATGGTGCATATGAAAAAGTTTCAGGAACAAATGATAAATATGCAGAAGTAACTTTAAGTAAAAATTCTACAGTAACTGTAGTTGCAATAAATATAAAAGATACTGTAAAAGAATTAAATATATTAAAGGTAGATGAAGATACTGATAATGTTGTATTAGATGGTGTAGGTTTTAAATTATATGCTGAACTAGAAAATAAAAAATCAGGTTGGTTAAGAATTAATGATGAGGACGGACCAATAAAACAACTAGGGTATGAAGCTACGAGTATTGAAATAGTATCAGAAGACGATGCTACTACATTTGAAACTACAGGAGGAGGAAAAATATCTATCACAAATGTTATATCAGGTAAATATTATGCAAAAGAAATGTATACACACCCACAATATGAATTAAAACAGGGATTAATAGAATTAGGAGAGCTAAAAAAAGATCAATCTTATAATATAACAATAGAAAATAAAAGATTAAGGTGTGATGTAGAAGGGTATGTATGGGAAGAGCAAATGATTGGAAAAGACAACATAGCTAATAGTTTACATGATGAGAAAGACAATATGGTAGATGGAGTCAAAGTATCATTATATTCAGATGATGATGGACTACCAAGAGGAGATCCAGCAAAACAACCTATAGATGAAGTTATTACAAATAGCGAAGGTAGATATGCTTTCCATGACTTAGATTATCAAAATTTAGGCAAATATTATATTGAATTTGAATATAATGGCGTATTATATACATCAGTAGGATTAAATATAGAACCAGATGAAGGGTCAAAAGCTGAAGAAATAGCAAAAATAGAAGCAAAAGATGGTAGATATGGTAATACAGCAGAAAGTAGAGAAGCATTAAATCAAAGATTTAATACAATATCAAATGATAATTCATATGGTAATATATATACGGATGAAAAACCAACAGGAAATAATTCGGCTACAAATGGACAGATAAAATATAATATATCTAGTGATGGAAAAACTGCAAATGTAGATTATACAAGTAATATTAATAGTGTGGAAAAATATAATGTAAATGTTAATACAGGAAATGTAAATAATTATTATGGGGCAGAAAAATACAGAGTAATTTCAACTACAGATAAGAATTTTGAATTTACTAAAGATGATATTATATTCAAGGAAAAGAACAGAGAAGTAGGAGGACCACTTCAATATGTTGATAGAATTAATCAAGGTATTGTAAAAAGAGATAAGCCAGATATGGCTATAAAACTTGATTTACTTAATGCAAAAGTAGATATAAATGGAGCTTCTGATGTATTCCAATATAATCAAAGTGGAATGACTGGAAATAATATTAATGAGTCAGCTGATGATGATAATGGATTAATATTAACATTTGATGAAACAGTATATAATAAGAATATATACACGGAAGATTTACAATGGATAAACTCAGAAGCAAGAAATGATCAGCCTCAACTTGAAATTTATTTAACATATGGAATAAAAATATCTAATCAATCAGAAGGAACTAATACTGGTGGACTATCGATGCTATTAAACAAATTAGATGTATATTATGATAAAGAAATTTTAGATTTAAATGGTTGGGGAACGCAATTAAGTAGCGACAGCAAACAAATATCAGATTTAAAAGGCTTAAATGTAGATAATTCGTCAAATATAGCTAGTGGAAAAAGATTAGATTTAAGAAAAAGTATAGGAAGTAATACAGATGCTTTATATATAAATGCAAATAGAGGAAAGTATATATATTTACAATTTAGAATAAATAATCTTAAAGATTTTGCTCAACAGAATGAGAATGTACAAAATATAAAAATTGTAACAGAAATAAGTTCATATACAACATATATGCAGAATCAAGAAGCGGTAAGAGAAGGTCAACAAACAGAAAGTAATTTATATGCAGGAATTGATAAAGATTCAGCACCAGGAAATTCAAATGGAATAAATTCAACATTATTTAGATATGAAGATGATACACGTATATCTCCAACATTAAAATTGAGAAAACGTGATTCTGTAAGAAAGTTAGAAGGATTTGTATTTGAGGATAAGCCATCAAACAGTTTAAGAACAACTGACTTACAAGATTCAGACGGAAAAGATACGAAAACTGCTAATGGACAAGTACGTGAAGGTAATGGAAAATATGATTCTGGAGAAGAATCTGGAATACAAGGTGTGGCAGTTGTTATGATTGATGTAAATAATACAAACAATAGATATGAAACCGTAACAGATGGAAACGGAAAATATACTATAGAAAGTTTTGTACCAGGTCAATATATAATGCAGTATATTTGGGGAGAAAAGAAATATATATTAGATACAGAGGGTAAATTAAAACAGGTGGAACAGATAGATAATTATAATATTGGAAATTACAAAAATACTATATATGATTTAAAGAAATTTGGAAATGATGATGCTGAATATCTAGAATATGATCAATCAAGTAGATGGTATACAGATGAGGATACATACTCACATACAAAAGAAGGATATTCAATAGCTACTGATTTATATAGTTCTAAAGAAGAATTAGAAAGAGAAAAGAAAACAACACATTATCTTGCAGGTGAATGCTCTTCACAAGAAAACAAGTTTATAGATAGAGATGAGATAGATACGTATTTATCAAAATTAGACAATTCTACAAGTTTATCACATTTTGATGATAATGTAATTATATCAACATCACAACAGTACCTATATCTTCCAGTAGAATTGGATTCTCAATGTGTAAATGCAACAAATGGTAACTGGTTAGTTGTAAGTACAGGATTAACTGAACAAGATGAAAATCATAACCCAATAGAAAAGAAATATGGAATAAATAAATTAAACTTTGGTATAATAGAAAGAGCAAGACAATCAGTAGAATTAATAAAGAAAGTAAGTCATGTAAAAATAACTTTACCAAATAATACAGACTTAATAAATACTGATGTAAATGGAATGGCTAGTATAGGTCAACTTAGTGGACAACATAGTGGAGTAAAATATATTAGAAGAATTACAAAAAGTAAAGATAACGGAATGATAGATATGGAAATAGACAAAGAACTATTATATGGAGCAACACTTGAAATAACATATACATTTACATTTAAAAATAATAGTGAATTAGACTATAATGACCAAGGACACAATTATCATAGATATGGAACAACATATCAATATGGTAAAGGAAAAAGTGAAGGATATTATAAAGATTCTATTGCTAAAGCTAAATTAAGTGGTTGCATAGGAGACATAATTACAATAACTCCAACTACAGTAATTGATTATGTAGATAATGAATTGGCAGTTAATGAATTACCAAATGGTTACGAAAAAACAAATGCAGATACATTGTTTAACAATGATACAGGATTGAAAGTATATTCATATAAATATGGTATTGATGATGAAAGTTATAAACAATTTACAGATCATGTAAAAAAATATAATACAATATTAAAAATTGCAACAGATAGAAAAATCAGTGATGCTAATAAAGCGTTTACATCATCAGCATATAATAATGAATTCAAATTAGATATATTACCAAATGATTCAGCAACATCACAAATTACATTAAATAGATTGTTAACAAATAATTCAGAAGAAACATTTACTTATAACAATGACGCAGAAATAGTAGGTTTAACAAAAAATGGAGGAAATATGGTAGGTGTATCACAACATGAGCCAGACGAAGTAACAATTGGCAATTATAGAAATCAAGAAGATTACAGAATTGGAAATTATGACCCAGATCCAGAATATAGAGAAGAAACAGATGAAATTGATAGTGATGGAGAAAAAGACCATACAGAAACAGTAATAATTATACCTCCAACAGGAGAGGACAGGTCATATACATATTACATAATTGGAGCAGTAGCATTAATAGTATTAGCAACTGGAATTATAGTAATAAAAAAAGTTGTATTAAAATAGTAAAATGAAAAAATATAAGAAGAAATAGCAAAAATAATTGCTATTTCTTTTATAATATAGTAAAATTAAGACAACTGTTAGAGCTTTGCTCGTTACAGTTGTCTTATGCAAAATGCGAAGCATTTTGTATACATTGGAAAAAAGTTAGAGCTTTGCTCGTTACAGTTGTCTTATGCAAAATGCGGAGCATATAGGAGGGAATATGTCTAAACAAATAATATATCATGGTAGTTATTGTAAAATAGAGCAACCAAAAATAATAGAAGGAAAATATCAAAAGGACTTTGGAACAGGATTTTATTGTACTATTTTAGAAGAACAAGCAAAAAAATGGGCAAAAAAATATAGCACGCCCATAATAAACAAATACGAATATAATGAAAATCCAAATTTAAAAATCAAAAATTTCACACTAATGACAGAAGAATGGTTAAATTTCATAATCAATTGTAAATTAGGAAATAAGCACGAATATGATGTAATAGTAGGAGCAATGGCAGACGACCAAATATATAACTATATAACAGATTTAATATCAGGAGTAATAAGTAGAGAAGCATTTTGGGAACTTGCAAAATTCAGGTATCCAACGCATCAAATAGCGCTATGTACAGAGCAAGCATTAAAAACTATTAAATTTATAGGTATAGATGAAGGATAAAAAGGTATAATAAAAAAGCTGAAAACCAAGGAAGGTGATAAAAATGTATGGAGAGCCACAAGAAGAAAACAACTTATTTTTTACATGTAGCCTAATAGAATACATTGCAAGAAAAACAAAAAATACAAAAAAATTAATAGTTGAGAAATTAGGAAAAGAAAATATAAAAAAAATATATGAATTAGCAGAGGTATATCATTCAGAAAATATAGACAAAGTAGCAGATGAATACATAGAAAAAGCAAATATACAAAATGGAGAATACGACCATATATCAAAATGTGAATATCGAGTACCAACATATTGGGAACTAGGAAAAATATATAAGAGATTAATCATAATGGTAGACAGTAGCAAGGAAAATTATATAAAAACATTAATAGAAGTATTAACATCGTGGATTATAGAAAAGATAGATAATTATAATAGTAGTATGTATTACGAAAATCCAGAATATATATATGAATGTTATGTTGAAGGAAAAGTTTTGTAAAAAGATATAAAAACAGTCCAAAATGAGCAATAATATACTTGAAAAACGCACAATAAAACATTCAAAAATTGCACAATGAAATACTCGAAAATTGCACAACAAATATTGAAATAAATAAAAAAATATGTTACATTATATAAAGAGGTGAATTTAATGAGCTTAACAAAAAAAGGATATATGCCAAGATTGATAGATAAATCTATAGAAGAAAATTTAGAAATTTTTGGTGCTATTAGTATTGAAGGAGCAAAATGGTGTGGAAAAACATGGACAGCTTTACATCACTCAAATAGTGTAGTATATTTAAATAATACAGCAGATAATTTTAGGGAAAAGCATTTAGCAGAAATGGATGTAAATTTAGTATTAGATAAAGATATGCCAGAACTTATAGATGAATGGCAAGAAGTACCTGCAATATGGGATGCAGTTAGATTTAAATGTGACCAAGATGCAATAAAAGGAAAATATATTTTAACAGGTTCAAGTGTTCCAGTAAGTGATAAAATACATCATTCTGGAGCAGGACGAATATGTAAAATGAATATGTACACAATGTCTTTATATGAATCAGGTGATTCTAGTGGAGATGTTTCATTAATGGATTTATTTGAAAATAAAGTAAAAAATAAATTAGTAAATAAAATAGAATTACAAAGATTAGCTGAATTGATTGTAAGAGGAGGATGGCCTGAAACTATTAATATAAATATAGCAGGAGCAATGAAAATAGCAAAAAGTTATATTGAAGCAGTATTAGACAAAGATATTATATATATAGATGGAGTAAAAAGAGATAAAGAGAAAATGGAAATGTTATTAAGATCGCTTGCAAGGAATGAAAGTACTATTTCTGCTAATAGCCTATTAATGAAAGATATTGATAATAATATTACAGAAAAAGATGTTACAATAAGTAGAAATACAGTTGCGGATTATTTAGATGTATTAAAAAGATTACATTTGATTGAAAATCAAAATCCATTTATGTATAAAATTCGTTCAAGAATAAATGTAGGAAAAAATCCTAAAAGACATTTTGTTGACCCATCATTGGGATGCGCAGTATTGAATATAACCCCAGAAAAATTAATAAATGATTTAGAAACATTTGGATTGTATTTTGAGGCTTTGTGTGAAAGAGATTTAAAAATATATGCTGAAGCAATAGGCGCAAAATTATATCATTATAGAGAAAATGACACAGGAATAGAAGTAGATGCAATAATAGAAATTGCAGATGGAGAGTATGGAGCAATAGAAATAAAATTAGGTGCAAATAAAGAAGAAGAAGCTGTAGCAAGTTTAAAAAAATTTTATGAATTAGCTGAGGTTAAACCAAAGTTTATGTGTGTTATTTGTGGTTTATATAATGCTGTTATAAAAAGACCAGATGGAATATATGTTTTGCCAATTACAGCATTAAAACCATAAAGCAAGAAAGAAACGATCTATAGAATTTCAAGATAGAAGAACAAAACTAAAATTTATTAGTAATAGTATTAATGGTTTCTGTGCAATATAATCTAAAAAGCATTGAAATATAAGAATTTGAATGGAATGAAAATCTTATATTTCTATGCTTTTAGAAATGGACCCTTTTAAAACCATTAAATTGTAACCTTATGCGGGCGCTGTAACTTGTAACCATAAAGAAAAAATTTTATGTAAATAGTTGACAAAGTAAATAAATGGAAGTATAATAAATCCAGTTTTCATATTTTTCTATAAAAATTAATTCAAAAAATAAAATTTAAATCTAAAAATTAAAAAATCCAAAACAAAAAAATAAAAAAAGGAATGGAGGAATGCTTTTGAGCAAAAAGAAAAAAATAATAGGAGGAATATGTCTTATAATACTATTAGGAATTTTAGTAGGAGGACACACATTTTCAAAATATGTAACACAAGTAAAAGGAGAAGGAATAGCCAATATAGCCAAATGGTCATTCAATGTAAATGGAAGTTCATCAACAGTACAAACAATAAATTTAGCAAGTACATATGATGCATCCACATTAGTAAACGGAAAAATAGCACCAGGTACTAGTGGAACATTTAATATTATAATTGATGCCACAACATCAGAAGTAGGAATAGACTACAAAGTAGAATTTGAAAATGAACAAAATAAACCAACAAATCTATTGTATTATTATGGAGAAAAACAATATACATCATTAGCAGAATTACAAAAAGATTTAACAGGAACAATAGATGCAGATGATGAAAACAAAACGATTACATTAAACATAAGATGGGAATGGAAATATGAAACAGAAAACAGACAAAACATAACAGAAAATGACAAAATAGATACAAACGAAGGTGAAACAATACAAAAGTATACATTTAATGTAAATGTAATAGGAACACAAGTACAACCTTTATTAGGATAAACAGAGAAAAAAATTTATCTAAATAGAGGAAGAAAAAATGATAAGAAAAATTTTAAAAATTATATCTATAATGTTATTAATTGTAATTATTTCAATTTGTTTATATCTAAAATTTAATTCAAATAAATTAATATTGCAACCATTTGGTTATAGCATATTAAAAGTTGAATCTGGAAGTATGAAGCCAATTTTTCAAAAAGGTGATTTTATAATAATAAAAAAGCAAGAAAAATATGAAGTAGGAGATATAATAACATACAGTGAAAATAACCAATATTTAATAACACATAGAATTATAGAAAAATATGAAGACTATGTAATAACAAAAGGTGATTATAATAATATACAAGATGAGAAACCTGTAAATATAAACAATATTTATGGCAAAGTAATATATGTAATAAAATTATGAAGAAATATTAAGGAGTGATATGAATAACGAAAAGAAGAAGAAAAAGAAAATAAAATGGTACATATTAATTATAATTATACTAATAATATTAATTTTTTTATTCAAAATAATATTTTTATATAAATTCAACAATTTATTAGACGATTATGAAAAACAAAGTACAAGAAAATATTTTATGTCATATAATGACTTTATAATCTTTGATAAATTCCAAAAAGAAGAACAAGAAGAACCAAAAAAAGAATATGTATTTAAACTAAAAGAACAAAAGCCACAACCACAAAATATTGATTTAAATGAAGTAGTAAATGAGCAAACATTAGTAAATAAAAAAATAGCACCTGGAGTTTCAGGAGAATTTGAAATCATAATGGATGCAAATGGAGCAACCAAAAATATGAGTTACAATATAGAATTATTTAGCCAAAGTGAAAAGCCTAAAAATTTAGTGTTTAATGTTAAAGGGGAGCAAATAAAATACAATAGTATAGAAGAATTGGCAGAAACACTTAGAGGGTCAGTAGAAAAAAATACTACAAAAAAAATTATTATTGAGTGGTCATGGGGCTATGACACAAAAGACAATTATCAAGATACACAAGATGGAAAAAATATAGAAAATTATACATTTGCAGTTAACGTTATAGCAAATGAAATCATATAGAAGTAAAAAATAATTACAACTTTAATTGTGTAAAAATTTAATTATTTTCTAGCAAAATTGATATTTAGAAGGGAGAAAAAATTTGGAAGAAAAATACAAAAAAAGAAGAATAATAAGAACTGTACTTATAGTAGCAATAATAATTTTATTAATAATATTATTTTTATTACTATATAGGAAAAGTATGGCAAAATACAAAGAAGTAATAAACTTATCAAGTGAAGCGGAAGTAGCAACTCCAGTATTTATTGTTGATGGGTTAGACAACATAACAGTAGATGGAACAGCGGAACAATCAATATATAATTTTACTGTAAGAAATTATGAAGGAGATAACATAAGTGATGTAGGAATGGAATACTACATAGAAATTGTAAATGATTTAGGTAGCGTATTAAGTTTTAATTTAAGTAAAGATAATAAACCAGTAAATTTAAAAAATAACAAAACAGAAAATATAAAGATTGCAGGTGAAAATAAAGGACAAGATAATTATCAGTTAGCAATAAATTTTAATAAAGAGCAATCACAAGATGATGTTGATGTAAAAGGAGAAGTACAAGTAAAAGTAGTAGCAGTACAAGAAGAAATATAAAGGGAAAAAATCAAAAAAGAAAAGTCTAAGATTGTTAATGTTGAATTTTATAGAACGTAAAAAGAAAGGATAGTGATAAACATAAAAATACTGAAAATAATAATACCTGCAATAATTATATTATGTGTATTTAATGGTACAGTATATTCAAAATATGTAGTGTCATACAATAATGTTGGAAAAGTAAATATTGATAGAACATTACCAATTGTAGAGTTAGAAAGAACAATTAATTCAAATACAGAAAATCCAGATGTAGCAAATAAAACTCAAACAATAACATTAACAGTAAAAGCAAGCGATTTAAATTACAAATATAATGAGTTAAATGCACAAAATATACAGGTAAAAGTAGGTCAAGCTATAAGTAGTACGGCTAAAATTACGGTAGAAGAAATAAGTAATGATAATAATGAGCAAAAGTGGAATATAAAAGTTACAGGAGTAGAAGAAACAGGACAATTTTCTTTAATAGTAAAAGCAAATAATATTTTTGATAAATATAACAATGGAAATCGTGAAACAACACTAAATACAGCAATTAGATTTGATAATATTGCACCAACAATTAGGGTTGAAGGAAGTAAACAGTATGAAACAAATGGTAAAGAAGATGATGTAAGTGTATGGAGCAATACAGATGTAACAATACAAACAAGTGATAATGAGCAAGTTGCATATAATGAATATTATTATAATCCAAAAGAAAAAGTATTTACAGGAGAAGGAACAAGATTTGATAGTCCAAAAACATTTACAGAAGAAGGATATTATAAAATTGTATCAGTAGATACATCAGGAAATAAATCAGAAGTAATATTTGGAATAGATAGAACACCACCGCAAATTTATAAAAATAAAATTGCAGATAGTAATATAGTACATAGTGATGACTATTTTGAAAGTGGTTTTACAGTAGTTCCAACAGATAACTTATCTGGAGTAAATACAATAAAAATTCATACAGAAGACTTTGGAATATCAACAACAGGAGCTGCCACAGATGGAGACTTAACATCAAGAGAAACAAGTACAACAGCAACTTTATACGCAATGTATGAACCATATAATATAAAAAAATATTACTGGTATTTAAAAGAAGAAAAAGATGATTCAGATTATAAATTAATAGCAGAAACTAATACAACAAATTATAAATTTACAGGGCTAAAAAAATTAACTAAATATAAAGCAAAATGTATAGCAGAAGATGTAAATGGTATCAAATACGAAGCGGAAGAAACTTTCGATACATTAGTAGGAGATGTAAATGTAACCAAACTTCCAAACAATGAAGGATATACAATTACAATTACTAATATAAAAGATGATGTTACATATGCGTCTTTTGGAACTTGGAATAATCAAGCAGGTATGACCTCAGGTATATCTTGGGAACATGTAAAAGTTGAAAATGGCAGAGTAACATATACAGTACAAGCATCAAAATATCAAGTACAAGGATATGATACGTGTTTGTCTACACATTTTTACTGGACATATAATAAAGAAAGTGCCTCAATGGACTTCTTTAGTGGAGCATGTGATATGAATTGCTCTGGAAAAACAAAAAATGATACTAACTTTAGATATTGGACACCTAAACAGTATACAACTACACAAGACTTAGAGGGAAAAATACATTATTATATTAATGATAACGCAGGCAATGAAATTGTGTATATATATAATGTAGATAGAACAGAAAGCTTCAGGGTAAAATCATTCTGGAGAGATCAAGTAGTAAATCAAATAGGAGCAAATAATATAATATCAGAAACAACAAGAAATGATTTATCAGAAACATATCATACTATAACTTTAAAGAAAAGTGTATTAGACAATATTAAATCGGTTTCTTTTGATGGAATGCATAGTGAAAAAAGTGATGTGGAAGATTTAAGTCTTTTCTTAAAGAAATTGACATCATTAGAAGAATTAGAACTAAAAAGATGTGAATTTCATACAACATTCTTATTCCTAAATTGTCCAGATACACTAAAAACGGTAAGAGTTTCAGAATGGAACAATAATTATTTATCAATAGAAAACTTTTACAATTACAAGAATATACAAAATGTATATTTTGATAATTTAGTAATTTCAAATACATATATAGGAGGAAATATACTTAAATCATCAACTAGTATGTACAATACGTTACAAGACACAGTAAGAAAAAATGGTGGTCAATTTGTAACTAATAATGTTAGTTGTCAAAAATAAGAATAAAATTTAAAAAATTCATTAAAATATATCTGAAAGCATATAATTTAATGTTAAAAAATAAAAGGGTATGTTAAATATAATTTAAGTATTTAAAACAATAACTTTAATAATATGGAGGCTACATGGAAAAAGATAGATATAATCAATTTGTACAGGTTTTAGAAAGAAAATTAAAAGTAGATAAAGGTAAAAAAATAATATTTTTATGTGTAGGTTCTAATAAAGTTATTGGAGATAGTTTTGGACCAGTAGTAGGTTCAAAACTATCGGAAAAATTAGAAAAAAATGATAACATAAAAATAATAGGAAATATGTTGAAACCAATATACAAACAAAATTTAAAAAGTACATTAAATATAGTAAATAAAATAGAAAATAAATATTTAATTTTAATTGATTCGGCTGTATCTGAAAATGAATATGTAGGAAATATTTTTATAAGTGATAATAGTATAGAATTTGGAAAAAGTATAGGTGGTGGAATAAAAGCATTAGGAGATATAAATATAAAGGCTGGTGTATGTAGTAATTTATATAATTCTAATAAGAATTTTTATCAATTAAAAAATGTGTCAAAAGAGCTAATAAATGAATTATCTGATATAGTATCTAAAGGAATATATGAGATTTTATCAAATTAAAAAATGTATAACTTGGTAAAAAATGGAAAAAATTTAAATAAGAATATTTGCCAAGGAGTGATTTTATGGAATCAAGTATAATGAAAAATATGGTTGTGATAAAAAATTTACCATCAAATATTGTAGATGAAGCAATTATAATTTTAAAATCAAATAAAAAAGTAAAAAATTTAAAATTAATAGAAACAAATAAAAAAAAGGCAGGAGAAAATAATATCAGTAGTAGTAAAGAGTATATTTTAAAGGAAGCGGAAATAATATTATCAGATTGTGTAAAAGTATTAGAAAATAAAAAAGAAAAAACATTAACAAATAAAGAAATAATGAAAAAATATAAGAAATTAAGTATATATAGTACATGTATTTCTATTGCATTATGTATAAGTTTAATAATAAATTTAGTATAAAACTAATTTTCCTATCATATAATTGAATATAAAACTTAGGAAAAGAAGGTGTTTCTATGGAAAGAACTATGTCTGTAGAAGAAAAAATACGAAGAGCAGAAGAAATATATAATAGGAAAAGAGAAAATCAAATAAGAACAAACACTGCTAGAGTAAGTGTTAATTCAAAGAAAGATATAAAGCTATTAAAAAAAATGATTATACAAATAATTGTATGTTTATTAATATACAGTATATTTTATTTATTAGTAGAAAAAAACTATATATTTTCACAAGATTTAGTAAATAAAACAAAGGAAATATTGTCATATGATATTAATTTTGAACAATTATATAGTAATATTATAAAAAATATAAATTCAAGTGAAAATACAATAGAAAATATGCAGGGAAACGGAGAAGAAAGTAAAGTAGAGAATGAACAAAAAAATAATGAACAAGGTACACAAGAAAATTCAGCAGAAAGTAATGGGCAACAAGAAGAAAACACAGTAGAAAGCAATGGTAAATCGGAAGAAAATACAGTAGAAAGTAATGGTAAAACAGAGGAAAATGCAGTAGAAAATAATGGGCAGTCAGAAGAAAGTGCAGTAAAGAGTAATGAACAATCAGAAGAAAATGGAATAGGAGGTTCAACAGAAGAAGTAAAGGAACTTTCACAGATGGAGCAAGATAGTATTGATATAAAAAATGCAATAAGTTTTATAATACCTGTTGAAGGAACAATAAGTTCTACTTTTGGTTGGAGAAATCCTACTACAGAAACAGTACCTAAAAATCATACAGGTTTAGATATAGCCACATCAAAGGGAACGGTAATTAAATCTGCCACAAATGGAACAGTTATATTATCATCATCACAAGGAGATTACGGAAATCATTTAAAAATTCAAATAGAAGATGTAACTATTATATATGCACATTGTGATAAATTATATGTCAAAGAAGGTGATGTAATAACTCAAGGTCAACCAATTGCAGAAGTTGGTTCAACTGGAAATTCTACAGGTCCACATTTACATTTTGAAATAAGAAAAGCAGATAGGTTAGTAGATCCTCAATTAATTTTGAATATATAGAGGGCAAAAAATGAGATTTAGAATAGATTTAAAAATAGTTTTATTTTTGATATTATTTTATTTTACAAATCAAATAATATTATATATTACTATTATGGCATTTTGTGTGATACATGAATTTGGACATTTGTTTGTGGGAATGCTATTTGGTATGGTTCCAGAAAAAATAGAATTAAATCCACTGGGATTATCAATAGCTTTTAAACCAAGCATATTTAAGGATAAGGAAAGTGAAAAATCATTTGAAATAAAAAGAATATTAGTTGCATTAGCAGGACCAATGACTAATTTTATTATTATAGTGATTTTGATGATGATTAATATAAATGAGAATACAAAAGCTACACTAATTTATTCTAATATTCTAATAGGATTATTTAATTTAATACCTATTTATCCATTAGATGGTGGAAGAATATTAAAAAGTATTTTACATATGAATATGAAAGAAAATAAATATAATACATATGTTAATAAAATAAGCTATATTATGCTTATAATTATTACTACTATTAGTAGTATAGCAGTCTATTATTTTCAAAATATTGCCATATTTATTGTAGTTATCTTTTTATGGTATATGGTATTAGTACAGAATAATCAATAGTGTTGGAAAAAAATATCCAACACTATTGATTATTTTATACTAATGGATTATGTGTTTATAGATGAAGTACAAAATGTTGAAAATTTCCAAAAAGCAGTAGATGGATTATTTATCAAAAAAAATGTAGATTTATATATAACAGGTTCAAATGCATATCTATTATCTGGTGAATTGTCAACTTTATTATCTGGTAGATATGTAGAAATAAAAATGTTGCCATTATCATTTAAAGAATACCTATCTGCATTTCCAGAAGGTGTTGATAAGCAAGAAAAATTATTGGATTATTTTAAATATGGTGCATTACCGCAAACTGTTGAATTGTTTAAAATAAATCCAGATACAATAAATAGTTATTTAGATGGCGTTTTTTCTACAGTTGTTTATAAAGATATTATGATGAGAAATAAAATTAATAATAAATTAATATTAGAAAGTGTAATAAAATATATTTTTAGTAACATAGGAAGTCAAATAACTACTAAGAAAATAAGTGATACTTTAATTAGTATGGGAAGAAAAACAAGTAATCATACAGTAGAAAATTATATATCTGCTTATTTAGAAGCATACTTATTATATAAAGTTGATAGGGTTGATATTAAAGGAAAAAATATTTTAGCAAGTGGTTATAAATATTATTGTGTAGATACAGGTTTTAGAAACTATTTATTAGGAAAAAAAGCTTCACAGGATATGGGACATATATTAGAAAATATAGTGTATTTAGAGTTAATAAGACGAGGATATAAAGTTTATACTGGTAAAATTGATGATTTAGAAATAGATTTTGTAGCAGAAAATAATAAAGGATTGGCATATTATCAAGTAGCACTTACAACCAGAGATGAAAAAACATTAGAAAGAGAATTAAAATCATTACAAAAAACAGGAGACTATTATCCTAAATATATATTAACAATGGATAGAGACTTAGAAACAGATTATTTAGGAATAACTAAAATAAATGTTATAGATTGGCTGTTGAATATATTGCCGTAAAAAGTTGTAAAATTTTCTATTGTCTTTTCAAATATAATGTGTTATAATTCTTAATGATTATGAGAGGTGAAATTAATGAATCAAATATTATTTTCGGAAAGCGAAAATTTTAATAATAATTATAACAAAAAAAAGAGTAAAAAAAGTTATGTTGGACAAACGAATCAAATAGAAATAACAAAAATAGTAAAGTTTTTTTCGATAGTAATAATATTATTTGGTGTATGTGTAACTGGTGGAATATCATATTCTTGGGTAAAAAATGCCAAAGAAGATAATGCAAATGCAACAAAACCAACAATAAATATACAGTCAGATTCAGAAAATGCATTATTATTATCTGTAAATCATGATAAAGCATTAAAAGAAGTATCATATCAATGGGAAGGACAAGAAGCTATAAAAATAAATACAGATAATCATATGTATGTAGAAGAAAAAATAGATATACCAGAGGGAACGAATACATTAACAATAACAGCTACAGATGTTAATAATCAAACAACAACATATAATCAGCAATATAGTGGAGCAGAAAGACCTAATTTATCATTATCTGTGGTAGATAACAAAATAAAAGCAACAATAAGTAGTGAAAAAGGAATAGATTATGTGCAATATAAATGGGATGATGGTGAAGTAACGTCAAAGCAAGTAAATGATAATTATTTTGAGCAAATAATAGAAATTCCAGAAGGATTGCATACACTTACAATAATAGCAGTCGATATGGACAAAATGGTATCATCAAAAACTCAATCAGTACATGGGGTTACAAAGCCAACAGTTAGTATAACATCAGATGGTAAAGACTTAATAGTGCAAGCTTCAGATAATGACATGCTAGAAAGAGCAATAATAGTATTTAATGGAGAAGAAAAAACTATAGAGATAAATGATAAACAATTTGAGTATAAGGTTCCTGTTGTTGATGGAGAAAATGTTATAGAAGTAATGGTAAATAACAAAAATGGAGTATCAGCAACTGCTAAAGCAAGAGGTACGAGATAGAATCGAAGGTTGAAAATCAGATAAAAAGTATTTGGTTTTCAACCTTTTAACAAAATGTGTACAAATATATGAAAATAAAATTGAAAGTTAAAATAAAGTGAAGGAAGGAGAAGGTTAGAAATTTAATAAAACTAACCAACAAAAGATGGAAATTAATGTAATAGAAATTTTAACATATTTTATAGTATATTCATTTTTAGGATGGGTTATAGAATCATCATATAAAAGCATATTGCAAAGAAGTTTAATAAATAGTGGATTTTTATATGGACCATTTTGTCCAATATATGGAATTGGTGCATTAATAATGTTTATGTTTTTAAATGATTTTAAAGGCAGTCCATTTTTAGTATTTTGTTTAGGATTTTTTGTACTTTCTGTATGGGAATACATAGTAGGTGTATTATTAGAAAAAATATTTAAAACAAGATATTGGGATTATTCACATCATAAATATAATTTGCAGGGAAGAGTATGTTTAACAAACTCAGTATTCTGGGGAATATTAGGAGTAGTATTTATAACATACATACATCCATTTGTACAATTAATGTTATCAAAAGTACAACAAAATTATATATTATATGCAGACATTATTTTATCTATATATTTATTAACAGATATGATAATATCAATAGTAAAAATTAAGAATATTGATGTAAAAATCAAAAAACTTGATGAAATTAATAATAAAATTAAAGAAAGATTGCAAGAAATTAAAGAATATAGTATAAATATTGGAAAGACAAATAAAGAAGAACATTTACAGAGTTTAGTTGACGAATTAAGAAAGCAAAAGGATAGAATGCAAAGACGTATATATAGAAATGTTATTAGATTAAGAAAAGCATTTCCAAGTATGAAATCTGAAAAAATAACTGAGTTTTTAAATAATAAAGTAGAAATTAAGAAAAAGCAGGATTAGGAGGATATTATGTTACAAGAGATATATATAATAGATGATGATGATTCTTCATTAATGGTATTTAAAGAGCTATTTAGAAGTGACGTAGAATATAAATTTATTAGTGTAAAAACAGAACAAATAGATGTAGCATTAAAAAATATACCATCATTAATTATAATAAACGAAGATGCAATAGACAGAGATATTGTAGAACTTTGTAAACAAATAAGATTAGATGAAGACAATAAAATAACACCTGTTATCGTAGTATCGTCTAATCATAATAAAGAGCATAGAATGAATATATTAAAAGAATCAATAGAATATTTCATAAAAAAGCCAGTTGATGAAGAATATTTATATTATACTGTAAAAAATATAAATAGATTATTATCAATAAATAGAAGAATAAGTCCATTAACAGGTTTGCCGGGAAATGTACAAATACATGCAGAATTGAAAAAAAGAATAACTAATAGTAATGAATTTTCAGTATTATATCTGGATTTAGATAATTTTAAAGCATATAATGATATATATGGATTTTTAAAAGGTGATGAAATAATACAATTTACGGCAAATACCATTTTGCAATGCATACATGATTTACAATGTGAAGATTGCTTTGTTGGGCATATAGGTGGAGATGATTTTATTGCAATTGTTCCATTTACAAGAGTTGATAAAATATGTCAAACAATTATTGCAACATTTGATAAACATGTAGAACAATTTTATACTCAAGAAGATTTAGAACAGGGATATATTGAAATTTCAAATAGAAAAGGTATTATAGAGCAATTTCCATTAACATCAATATCAATAGGTGTTGTAATTGCAGATAATGGAAGGTTTCATAATATACTAGAAATAGGAGAAATAGGAGCACAAGTAAAACATGCAGCAAAATCAGTTATGGGAAGTAGTTATGCCATTGATAAAAGAAAATAAAAAAAATATAGTTATTAAATAAAATTGTCTAATACTAGTTATTAGTCAGTGTTTTAAAATAATAAAATAAAGCACAATAATATTAAATTTTATTAATATTTAAGTAAAGGAGTGTGGTTAAAATGGTAAAAATATATAATACAGATTTTAAAACAAATAAAACTATGGAAATTAATGAATACAAAAAAGGAAGTTGGATAAATATTGTCGACCCTTCTGAAGAAGAAATAAAAGAAGTATGTAAAAATATTAATATGAATGAAGACTTTATAAAATACTCATTAGACTATGAAGAAAAAGCCAGAATTGATATTGATGATGATGAAAATACACTATTATTCGTTATAGATGTTCCAATAATTGAGAAAAGCGAAACAGAATATTTATATTCAACAATGCCAATAGGTATGATAGTAGTAAGAGATGACTTTTTTATAACTGTATCATTAAAAGAAACTGAAGTAATTGAACAATTTGTAAAAGGTAATGTAAAAAATTTTAGTACATATAAGAAAACAAGATTTATTTTACAAATATTTTATTTAAATTCATCACACTTCTTAAATTATTTAAAGAAAATAAACAAAGAAACAGAAATTGCAGAATATGTATTACAAAAATCTATGAAAAACAAAGAACTTTTAAAATTATTAAGTTTAGAAAAGAGTTTAGTATATTTTGCAACATCATTAAAATCTAATGAAATCGTAATGGAAAAAACATTAAAGGGGAAGATTATAAAATTATATGATGAGGACGAAGATATACTAGAAGATTCAATTATAGAAAATAAACAGGCTATAGAAATGAATAAAATATATAGTGATATTTTAAATGGAACAATGGACGCATATGCTTCAATAATATCAAATAATTTAAATGGAGTAATGAAAATATTAACATCTATTACTATAATTTTAGCAATACCTACAATGATAGCTAGTTTTTGGGGAATGAATGTACAAGTACCATTACAATATAATAGATATGGATTTTTTGCAATGATAATATTTGCAATAATAACTACTTTAATTTCAATAATTTGGTTAAGAAGAAAAGGAATGTTAAATTAAATATAAAATGATTTGATATGTAGTTTACATACCATAATCAATATAAATTAATACTAGGAGAATGTAGATGTTAAATAAGATACCAGATTTTTTAAGTGAACTGTTAATAGAACAATATGGAACGAATTTAGCAAAAAAGATAATAGAAGGATATAGTAAAGTAAGACCAGTAACAATAAGAGTTAATACAATAAAGACAGACAAAGAAAATGTTAAAAAAATATTAGAAAACGAAGGTATAGAATATGAAGAATTACTATATAATAAGCAAGCACTAATATTAAAAAACATAACTGAAAGCGAAATCAAAAAATTAAAAATATATGACAATGGATATATATATTTGCAAAGTTTATCTTCAATGATACCAGCTTTAATTTTAAATCCTAAAGAAGATGAAAATATACTAGATATGACTTCTGCACCAGGAGGAAAAACTACACAAATGGTTGCACTATCATCAGGAAAGTCATTTATAACAGCTTGTGAAAAAAATAAAATTCGTGCCGAGAAACTAAAATACAATATAGAAAAGCAGGGAGCAAAAGGAGTGAATGTACTTGTACAAGATGCGCGAAATTTAGATGATTATTTTTCTTTTGATAAAATACTTTTAGACGCACCATGTAGTGGTAGTGGAACTATTAATTTATTTGATAAAAATTTAGAAAAAAATTTTACACAAGAGTTAATACAAAGGTCTGAAAAAACACAGCTACAGTTGTTAAAAAAAGCAATAAAAATACTAAAACCAGGACATGAATTAATATATTCTACTTGTTCAATATTAAAAAATGAAAATGAAAATAATATACAAAATTTATTAGATGACAATAATGTAAAAGTAATTCCTATAAAGGAAAGCATAATTGAAGAATTACCTTTATTGCCAACAAAAATAGATGGAACAATTTGCATTTGCCCAAATGAATTATATGAGGGTTTTTTTGTAGCAAAATTAAGAAAATGTAACACCATATGTGCGTAGTCTTGATTTTTCTTACAATTTATAGTAAGATAATATAGAGAATATTTTTGAAGGAGAGTGAGACTATGCCTATAAAAATTAGTATAGATGGAGTATCAATGGGTGGAAATGCACAGTTACTAAATGGTATGAAAATTTCAGGAGAAAAAAGTAATGTGGATATTAAAGTGAAAGATACAACGCTAGATGGAAATTCAAAAACACTAAATAATATGGATTCCCAAAATGCTAAAGTGCATATTGACATAAAAGGAATAAAACGTAGTGGAAATTCAGAATTTATGAATAATAAAACATACAATGGAAATCAACAAGAGGAAAAACAAAAAAACAATCATTATTCTTTTGAAGCGGAAATGTCACGTAATGGTGAATTAAAGGGAAAGAATATTGATGTGTCAAAAGTAAATGTGGAAAAAGGTCAAAATGAAACAAATTTAGATAGAGGCTCAAGATAAAAGTGTAAGAGAATATATAGGCTATTTAACTATAAAATTAGTTAAATAGCTTTTATAATTCATATAACAGGAAAGTTATACTGACATTTCACTTCGTGTTGCAAAATTAAAGTTTCATATTATAGTAAATTCATTTTCAATAATAGTTCAATGTTTACAATTTATAATGTATATAATTCATAATATTTCTTAGGAGGAAGGTGATTGAAATAAAAATATTAATAATAGAAGATGAATATGGTTTAGCAGATGCTATAGCAGAAACATTAAAAAAAGAAAATTTTACAGTAAAAATAGAAACAGATGGAGAAAGAGGAGAAGACGAGGCATTAACAGATATGTATGATTTAATATTATTAGATATAATGCTACCAAATAGAGATGGATTTAAAATACTAAAAAATTTAAGACAAGCTAAAAATAAAACACCAATAATAATTTTAACAGCAAAATCCGAAATATATGATAAATTAAATGGATTGGAAAATGGAGCAGATGATTATATAACTAAACCATTTCATATGAAAGAATTAGTAGCTAGAGTAAAGGTTGTATTAAAAAGAGGTATCAATATAGAAGATACAAATATTTTACAATATAGTGATTTAACTTTAGATGTAAAAACAGGAAAAATAATTTGTGGAAATTCTGAAATATCAATAAATGGAAAAGAACAAGAGTTATTAGAAGTATTGCTATTAAACAAAAGCAATATTGTAGATAGAGAAGTATTAGCAAATAAAATATGGGGATATGATAGTGAAGCAGAATATAACAATGTAGAAGTGTATGTATCATTTTTAAGAAAAAAATTGAAAATATTACAATCAAAAGTAAAAATTAAAGCAGTTAGAGGAATTGGATATAAATTAGAGGAAATAAAATAAAGCAAGAAAGGATTGAAATTTGCTATGATTAAAAAATTAAAGCAAAGAATTTTTTGGATAATAACAATAGCTTTATCAACAGTAATTTTGGGTATAATAATACTTTTTTCAATATTAAATTATAGAAATACAATAAATACAGCAACATTGATGATGGATAGAATTACAAATGATAGAAAAGATAAAGAAAATCCAATGGAAAATGATAGAAATTTGGAAGATATCAATATAGAAGGTTTATATGTTTTTATTGTTTCTAATTCAGAGGTTATAAATAGTTCGGATACTTCTCAAAATGAAACAATAGAGCAATATGCAATACAATTAAGTAATGGAAGAAAAAATAATGGTATAATAGGCAAATATATTTATAAAGTAAGAAAAACAAGAGAAAATACAAGAGTTATGCTGATGGAAAATGAAACTGCAATTAAGCAGATATATATAATATTTATATCTTCATTTGTTATTTCAATATCATCATTAATAATAATTATTATAATAGCTAGAAGAATATCAGAAATAATAGTAGAACCTGTAAAAAATACATTTGAAAAGCAGAAACAATTTATTTCAGATGCTTCACATGAATTAAAAACACCACTTGCTGTTATAGAGGCAAATACTGATGTACTAGAAAATGAAATTAGTAACAATAAATGGTTAGGATATATTCAGAATGAAATTGATAGTATGAATAAATTAATAAACGAATTATTATTACTTGCTAAAATAGAAAATGTACAAAGTATAAAAGAATATCAAGAAATAGATTTGTCAAAAGAAATAGAGAAAATTGTTTTAATGTTTGAAAGTATGGCATATGAAAATAGTGTACATATAAAAGCAGATATTCAAGAAAATATAAAAATAAATGCAAATAAAGAAGATATAGAACATATATTATCAACTTTAATTGATAATGCAATAAAACATACTATTAAAGATAAGGAAATTATTGTAGAACTCAGCAAAGAAAAGAATAATGTTAAATTGCAAGTTAAAAATATGGGGCTTCCAATTCCAGAAGAAGAAAGAGAAAAAATATTTGAAAGGTTTTATCGTATTGATAAGTCAAGAAATCGAAATGAAAAGAGATATGGTTTAGGTCTTTCAATTGCAAAGTCTACAGTCCAAAAATATAATGGAAAAATAGAAGTATATTGTAAAGATAATTTTACAATATTTAAAGTTTTAATTCCATTTCAATAATTCTTCAATGTTTATATAGTATATTAAATGTAGATTAAAAAAAGAAAGGTTGAAAAATATGAGTGTTTCAACTAGATTTAAGCCTAAGGGAGGTAAAAAATGTATATTTTAAAAAACAGTTTGGTTTCAATAATAAGAAATAAGGGAAGGAATATTTTAATAGGCATAATCATTTTAGTTATAGCGTGTGCCTCAACAGTAACATTAGCAATAAGGAATACAGCAAGCACATTAGTAAAGAATTATGAAGAAGCGCATGACATAATAGCAACAATATCATTTAACAGAAAAGAATTAGCATCAAATTTTAAAGGAGGAGAAGATGCAAAAAAAGAAAACATAGAAACATTTAACAACATAGAATCTATTACATTAGAAAATGTAAAAAATTATGGTCAAAGTGAATATTTAAAAGGATATTATTATACATATTCAACTTCATTAAATAGTGATACTATAACAAAAGCTACAGACACATATGAATATGAAGTAGAAGATAGACAAACAACTACAAATAGTACTACAACAACTACTGGTGGAAATGGTGGAAATCAAGGTAGAGGACCAGGAGGAGGAGAAAGGCATACTGTAACAAATAATGAAACAACAACTGTAATTACAAAATCAAAAGAAAAATTTGAAAGTTCAAAAAATTTAACAGGAGACTTTCAATTAGATGGATATTCTTCATATGATGCAATGACGGATTTTGTTCAAGGAAATTATAAAGTAACAGATGGAGAAATGATTTCAAATTTTGATACATTTGAATGTGTTGTAAGTTCAGAATTAGCAACATTAAATGAAATAACAGTAGGAAGTACAATTACTTTAAAAAATCCTAATACAGAAACAACATATGATTTTACAGTAACAGGTATATATACAGATAATCAAGAAAGTGATGATTCAAATAGTATGTTTTCAAAATCAGCTAATACTATAATAACAGGAAGCGGAATTATAGAAAAATTAGTACAGGAAGATAGCACTTTAGTAACAAATATTACACCATCTTTTATAGTAAATGATGAAAATGCAATAGAGGATTTTTCAAATCAACTAAAAGAAAAAGGATTAAATGAATATTATACAATTAATACAAATTTAGATGAATTAAAAAATGCAACAAAATCTATTGAAAATGTAAAGACTTTTGCAACAACATTTTTAATAATAACATTAATAATATCTGCAATAGTGTTATTAGTAATAAATATGATAAATATAAGAGAAAGAAAGTATGAAATAGGTGTATTTAGAACAATAGGAATGAGCAAATTAAAATTAGCTATACAATTTATATTAGAACTATTAATTGTTAGTGCAGTAATGCTATGTATAGGAGCTATTTTAGGTTCTTACTTATCAAAGCCAATAGGTAATATGCTTCTTCAAAATGAGATAGATTCAAGTCAAATGCAGGAAGAAGAAATTTCAGATAATTTTGGAAAAGGACGGACCAATGGAAATGAACCGTAGAGGTGGAGTTGTATCAGTTGAAACAATAGATACTATTGATGCAGTAGTAGATTTTACAGTTGTAATGCAATTACTTGGAATAGGAGTGATATTAACTTTAGTTAGTAGTTTAACCTCTATGATAAGTATTCAAAGATTTAGTCCACTTACTATATTGAAAGAAAGATCATAGTTGTAAATAGAAAGGAAATGATTTTAAATGGGAATTTTAAAGTTAGAAAATGTAGGTTATAGGTATAAAGATGCACCAAAAGATAAGTATGTATTTCAAAATATAAATTATGAATTTGAACAAGGAAAAATGTATGCAATTAAAGGAAAAAGTGGAAGCGGAAAAACTACATTATTATCACTAATAACAGGTCTTGAAAGATGTACAGAAGGAAATGTAATATATAATGGAAAAGATTTAAAAAAGATGAATCTAGATAAATATAGAAATACAGATATTGGAGTTGTTTTTCAAAGTTATAATTTATTGCCAAGATTAACTGCAATTGAAAATATAATATTATCTATGGATATAAGTAAGGTAAAAGTTAAAAATAAAAAACAAAAAGCATTAGAATTAATGAAAAATGTAGGACTATCAGAGGAACATGCAAAAAGAAAAATTTTAAAATTGTCTGGAGGAGAGCAGCAAAGAATTGCTATTGCAAGAAGTTTATCATATAATCCAAATATAATTATTGCAGATGAACCAACAGGAAACTTAGATAAAGATACAGAAAATGAAATATTAAAGATATTTGCACATTTAGCTAAAGACGAAAATAAATGCATTGTAATAGTTACACATTCACAAAATGTTTGTGATAATGTTGACATTATATATGAATTAAATAAAACAGAATAAATATGGCGAGCTTTAGATTTTCTTAAAATTGCATTTGATAGATTTCTTAGCCGTATGAGTGTAAACGAAATACGGCTAAGTTATGCGTTAGAAAAATCTTAGGCTCGCTTTTTTAAAACATTTTTTCTTTCCATGTATTAGGAGTATTCTCATTATTAATTTCAATGTCATAGTTATATCTAAACTCTTTAGGACCTTTAGATTTTATATCACTTATCATTTGTTTTATTCCATCTGATAAAGTTGTTTGAGTTTTATAATTTAATAATTTTCTAGCTTTATCAGAACTGCAAGTAGCAAATTTTATTTCATTAGGTCTGTCTTTAACATAAATTGGATTTAATTTAAAATTAAGTTGATTTGCAATTTCATTTGCTAACTGATTTATAGTAACAAATTCTTCATCTGGTCCAATATTAAATATTTCTCCATTTAAATTATCGTGTATAATAATTTTTTCTATACAAGATATACAATCACCTATAAATGAAAATGTTCTTTTTTGTTCGCCATCTCCATATATAATAGGTTGCTTATTTTGTAACATTCTATTTATCATAATAGCGACTACATTTCTAAAAGGATCAGTATAATTTTGACGAGGGCCTATGATATTATGAGGTACTATTATATTATAATTAATATTGTTTAATGTACATATTTGTTTAACAATTTGTTCAGAGGCATATTTACCAACCCCATAAGGTGTAACAGGTAAACATTCCATATCTTCTTTATATGGTAATTTTTCTTGCTTTCCATATCTTGCCATACTTGAACAATATATAAATTTTTTTACATTATTTTGTGCAGCAGCACTTAATACACTCATAGAAATTTGAAATGTATTTTGTGTTATATAGTAAGGTGAAAATAAAGAAAAACCATCATGAGCAGTACAAGCTCCATGAAATACAATATCACAGCCTTTCATTAATTCAACCATTTTATCAAGATTATTACAATCTTCTATGTGAAATTTTACTTTTGGATTGACATTTTCTGTAAATCCTCCAACTAAATTATCTACTCCAACAACATCATAGCCTAGTTCTAACATTCTATCAGCTAAATGACTTCCTAAAAAACCAGCTACTCCTGTTATAAAAATTTTCATAATAGATATTCCTCCTCTTGAAATTTATTATTTTTATCTAATCAAATATTATACATAATAAAAGTATACATTTACATAAAAAATATTTCAAGTATTTATAAAAAAATATTCGTCATTCCATTCAAATTCTTATATTTCAATGTTTTTAGAATTAAAACCATTAACTTGTAACAATGTTTTGTGAAAATTTAGTGATTTTCTTGCTATTTAAAAAGATATTTGTTATACTAGTGAGGAATTATAAAAATGGGAGTGAATTATTTTGAAAGAAGAACAAATGAATGAAGATGGAACTCAAGAAAAAAAGAAAGCAAAAAATAAGCATGCCAAAAAGAAAAAAAGGAAAATTTTTAGAAAAATATTACTTTTTTTACTTATAATATTTTTATTAACAGGTGGAGTATTAGCATATAAAACATATAAAAACGGTTGGGGATTAGAAGGATTTTTAGAAACAATAGTAGGAAATAATGAAACCACTAAAGAAAATTTAGAGGAATTTAGAGTATTAGTATTAGGAGTAAGTACAGATATTTCAGCAAAACTTACAGATACAATAATAGTAGCCTCATATAATCCCAATACACAAAAAGCAACATTACTTTCAATACCAAGAGATACATATGTTGGAACAAACAAGAAAAAAGCAACAGCTTCAAATAAAATAAATGCATTATATCAATCAGATATAAGTAAAACACTTGAAGCAGTAAATGATTTAACAGGGTTAAATATAAAAAATTATGTTGTGGTAGATACAACTGCATTAATTGAGTTAGTTGATGCAATAGGAGGAGTAGAATTTGAAGTTCCAATCAATATGAAATATGATGATAAATCACAAGACTTGCATATAAACTTAAAGAAAGGATTACAACATATAGATGGAAACAAAGCAGAGCAATTGTTAAGATTTAGAAAAAATAATAATGGTACTTCATATCCAGAGGAATATGGAGGAGACGATATAGGAAGAATGAGAACACAAAGAGAATTTATAACAGCTGTTGTGCAACAAACAATACAAGCTAAAAATATTTTAAAATTAGGTAGTTTATTAGATATCGCAAATAAATATGTAGAAACAAATGTAGATATTAATGTTGCAAAAAAATATTTACCATATATTATTGACTTAGATATACAAAACTTACAAAATAATGTTTTACCAGGTGTATCAGATAAAATTAACGGAATATGGTTTTACATAAATGATGAGGAAGAAACAGAAAAATTAATAAATGAATTATACAATAATCAAAACACAAGTAGTGCAGAGAATAATGAGACTAATACAAACGATGCAAATAGTATAAATAATACAAACACAATTGATGAAAAAAGTGAAAATGTAACAAATACAACTCAAAAGAATACTTCAAAAAAATAAATAGGAAAGATATTTTATCTTTCCTATAAATAACTTATTTTCGTTTTGTTCTACGATTTCTTTTCCTACTATTTTTTTTATTCTTATTTCTATTATTATCCAATAGTCTTGATAGAAGATATAAAATTATTAATAAAAAAAGAAACCAAAAAATTTTAAGCCCAATATTAGATTTTATAACATCATGAGAAGCAACTAAATTTTCTTTGTATTCAATTCCATCTATTATATATTTAACATATCCTACAACACTTCCACTAGAAATAGGAGCTGATAAATTATCATATACTGTTATTTCTGGAGAAATATTATCTAAATTTTCTGAATTTTCCACTAATGCAGTAATATCATTTTCTAACAAAATGTCTAAATTTTTTGTATCATTAGTTCCATTAGATATCTTTGTTTCAGTAATTTTACTATCTTTACTAACAATATTTTTTAGTGAATAATTATTATAAGCATACTCATACAAAGTTTTAGAATCCTGAGCTCTTGGAGATAAACCATTAGATGTTCCATTAGCACCTAGAATTACACATATAAGTTCTAAGCCATCTTTTAAACTGGCAGAAATTAAGCAATGTTTAGAACCACTTGTATATCCAGTTTTTATACCAATAGCATATTCATAATAATTAGAAGAATTATTTTTACTATTAATTAATAATTCATTAGTATTTGTATACGTTCTTTTATCATATTTATTAGTTGCTGGAATTGTGCAACTTGTTTTAGATACAATATTTCTAAAAGTTTCATTTTTCATACAATATTGTGTAATTAGTGCTAAATCATAGGCTGTGGAATAATGTTCTTCATCAAAAATACCACTAGGATTTGTAAAATGTGTATTGGTACAACCAATTTCAATTGCTTTTGTGTTCATCATAGTTGAAAAACTAGAAACAGAGCCTCCAATGTGTTCAGCAAGTACAAAACCAGCTTCATTAGCAGAATGAATTAATAGAACATTTAATAATTGCTCTATTGTTAATTCTTCACCAACTTGAAGAGAAGCTGTAGAATATCCAGATGGAACAGAAGAAACAGCATTATAACTTACTGTGGCAATATCACTTAATTCACAATTTTCTATAGCCAAAATTGCAGTTAATATTTTAGTAGTACTTGCAGGATATTTTTTTTCAGACATATTTTTATCATATAAAACACGACCAGAAGATGCGTCAATTAAAACTGCTGCATCTGAACTAAGTGTAATATTTTCGTTATCAGCAAATGAAAATGTACTCGAAATTGATAAAATTAATAATGTTATTATAAGTATAATTTTCTTACATTTCATAAAACAAATTCTTCCTTTCTATATAGCGTATTTATTAAGTTTTATTACTTTCAAATTATTTCCATTGATATAATTTTACAATAGATACTATACATTAAAATTTTATAAAATTCAATAGTTATTTTTAATTCAAAGGAAAAAAGGTTACAGGTTAATGGTTTTAAAAGGATAAATTTCTAAAATCATTGAAATATAAGATTTTCACTACATTCCTCGGCTCATTACAAAGCTTAAGAAATTCTAACTTATTTTATGGCACCCTTTCACTCAACGTGAACTATTTCCATAAAATTGCGTAGAATTTCTAAAGCTTTTCCAATCACATTCGTCATTCCATTCAAATTCTTATATTTCAATGCTTTTAAAACTATTTTTATATAAAACCATTAACTTGTAACGAAAAAAGCTACAGTTTGTTAATAAAATTAATTAAAGAAAGGGTGATTAGAGTGGATAATTTAAATCAAAAACAAAAAAATATAATTATAGCAATTATTGTTATAATAGGAATATTTATAATATATAAGGTATATTTTACAAATGATAATAGTAACGAAGTATATGAGGATTTAGAAAATGTAGAAAATGTAATATTGCCTGATGAAGAAGAAAATATTGCAAAAGATAATAATGATACTAGCAAAACAATTTTTGTACATATTGCAGGTGCAGTTGAAGATGAGGGTATTATAGAAATTGCAGAAAATAGTAGAATTGCTGATGCTATCGAATTAGCTGGAGGAGTAACAGATGATGCTGATCTATCTAATGTTAATTTAGCATATGTTCTTGAAGATGGTATGAAAGTAAAGATACCAAGTAAAAATGATGAAATTTTAACTGAGCAAGAGTATATAACTACAGAAAATGGGGAAAATATCGTTACAGAAAATAATGATATAAGTAAGGAGAGTGAAAGTAGTTTGATAAATATAAATACAGCAAGTCAATCAGAATTAGAAACTTTGCCAGGAATTGGATCTGCTACTGCTATGAAAATAATTAATTATAGAGAAGAAAATGGTAAGTTTAATTCAATAGAAGATTTAAAGAATGTAAAAGGTATTGGAGATGCAAAGTATGAAAATATAAAAGATTTAATAAAAGTGTAGACTTTTAAATAAAAATGATGTAAAATAAGCACATATTATGAATATGTGCTCATAGCTCAGCAGGATAGAGCAGTCGCCTCCTAAGCGACCGATTGTGGTTCGAGTCCGCATGGGCACACCAGTTATATAATATATAAAAACATCCTAATAAAATAATCTTTTATTAGGGTGTTTTATTGAAAAAAATTAGGATATTTAGAAATTACCTTTAGATAATACAATATAAATGAATTTATTTAAAAAAATCTGTGAAGGTGTAAAAAATTTCTAGGAATGTTTAGTAAAATTAAGGAGAACAAGGCATTATGAAAACAGTTGATATTTATATGATTTTTTGCGTAAAATATAAATTAGGTAATTGCGAAACTAAATTTTGAAATAAAGATGACATAAAAAAAGATAATACAAAATGAAAAAAAGGAGTAGCAATAAAAGAAAAAACAAAAATAAGCAAGGCAAATAACCCAAAGGTAATTGTCAAAAATTTCCAGAGGGATTATGATAAAAATTTGAACATTGAAAACCACATATTAGGAAGCAAGTTTTTTA
>CANRBL010000006.1 GCA_947628835.1 uncultured Clostridia bacterium
GAAAGGGTGCCATAAAATAAGTTAGAATTTCTTAAGCTTTGTAATGAGCCGAGGAATGTAGTGAAAATCTTATATTTTAATGCGTTTATAATTATTTTTATATAAAACCATTAACCAGTAACGTTTTTTTATATAGAATAAAAAAAAATACTTTACAAAAAAAGACAGTAATGATAAAATATCGACAAAAGTTATAAATAATTAATTTGTAACTTCAAGGTTTAACTTAGAAAAAATGAGAGAAAACTTTGAAAAAATCAAAAGATAAGGAGGTGCAAAAACAAATATCTTAACAAAGATTGAAATAAAAAATTAATGTTAAGGTAAGTAATTTTATGGGAAAAAACAAAAATACAACTGAAGAATTAGAAGATTTAAAATATAAAAATCAGCAATCAGGAGGAAATGAATTATTACAATTTTTTATTGGTATACTATTATTAGGAGCAGGATTATTTATGTTAAGTAAAAGAGTAGTTGTTAATAGTAGTTGGTATACATGGAGAATTGGTTCATTTGATTTATCATCAGGAACAGTAACTATACCACTTATAATAGGTATAATATGGTATTTTTTTAATACAAAATCAATTATACCAAAAATAATAATAACATTGAGTGTAATATTTATAGTGTTAAGTATAATTATGAGTGTAAGAATAAACTTTCTAACAACATCAATGTTTGATTATATATTAATATTTGGAATGGCAGCAGCAGGTTCAGGGTTATTATTAAAAACATTATTTAAAAAAAGAGATTAAAAAATTAATTAAAAAAGGTATTAATAAAAATACCGTAAAGGAGGAATTAAAAATGGCAATATTTGAAAGAATTAGTGATTTAGTAAGATCAAATATAAATGATTTAATTGATAAAGCTGAAAATCCAGAAAAAATGGTAAAACAAATTATAATAGATATGGAGGATCAATTAAGAAAAGCAACACAAGGATTAGGAACAGCAATGGGAAGTTATAATCAAGTAAAAAAACAATTAGAAGGTGCACAGGAACAATCAAAAGTATGGGAATCTAAAGCAAAAACATGTTTAGAACAAGGAAATGAAGAATTGGCAAAAAAAGCATTAGAAAATAAAGTGCAACAAGATAAAATGGTAGCACAATATCAAGAAATGTGTAATTCAATGGAAGCACAAGTTAATGAGATAAAATCACAAATAGATATATTAAAACAAAAATTAGAAGAAGCAAGAAGTAAACAAGCAATGCTTGTAGCAAGAAGTAAAATGGCAGATGCAAAATCTGAAATGGCAAAAACTCTTGGAAATATGGATAGCAAGAGTGCATTTGCAAAAATGGATAAAATGGAACAAAAAATTGAAGCAAAAGAAGCTCAAGCAGACGCTTTTTCAGATGTATCTGGAGTTCAAGAAAGTGAAAATGATCCATTTGCTCAAATGGATAAAGAAAATAGTGTAAATGAAGAATTAGAGAAATTAAAACAACAAATGAATAATGAGTAAAAAATTATGTATATAAAATGTTATATAGTAATGAGTAATAAGTAAATTTTATGAAGGGAGGGATATAATGGGAATATTGATACCATTAATTTGTGTTGCTGGTGGATTATTCGCTATTTTTTATCTATTACCAAAAAATAAAAATAATATTACAGAAATAAAATATTTACAAACTAAAACAATAGCTGAATTACAAGATATGTTTAAACAAATGGACGAAAGTGGATTAGGAAATGATTATAGAGAATTTGTAGAATTAAAAGGAAATGTTGTATCAGACCAATTAGTACAAACACCATTTTCTAATAGAGAAGTTGTATATTGTGAATCAGAATTATTACAGGTAACTGAAGTTAAAGAGCAATATAGAGACAGCAATGGCAATATTAGAAATAAAGTTGAAAAAAACGAAAATTCAATATCTAATGAGAAAACAAGTCAAGAGATATGTTTAAAAGATAAAAGTACAGATGAAGATGTTGTTTTAGAAGTAAATGCAACAGGCTGTAAATTTGACATACCTAAAACTTTTGATAGATTTGAGCCCAAAAATAATTTAGGAAATTATTCATATTTTAATTCTTTTTCTTGGAATAGATATGGAGGAGAAACAATTGGTTTTAGAATGACAGAAAAAACAGTTGATAAGAATCAAAGTTTATATGTAATAGGAGAAGCATTTAGAGTTGGAGATAAAATACATATAGGCAAACCTCAAGATAACAAAAAACCTTTTATTGTAACAACGAAATCAGAAGAAGATTTAATAAATAAATCTAATCAAAGTTCAATGTTATTACTTATTGGTGGAATAATTGCTATAATAGTTGGAATTTGTTTATTTATAAAGTAATAAAAAGTATATTTAGCTAAATTATTTATATATTTTTATAGTATAAAAATTTGTTATAAAAAAATATTGAAAACCTAAGATTTTCTTGAAATTAAAATTTATAGAAATCTTAGGCTTGTTTTTTGTATGTTATATGAAAAAAATATACATAATAATACAGGGTGATTATTATAAAAGTTGAAATTTTAATAAAACAGATAAGAAAAGAAAAAGGTTTAACAATGGAACAGTTATCTTTATTATCTGGAGTATCTAAAGGTCATTTAAGTAGATTAGAAAGAGAAGAAAGAGCACCTAGTATAACAACATTATGCAAAATAGCAATGGCATTAGATGTTAAACCAGAAGAATTATATAAAATAAATACTAGTGAAAAAAAGTAAATAAAAGAATGAAAATTTAATATTTTTTCTTATTGATAAAAGCAATTAGTTGACAAAATGGCAGAATAATATATAATAAAACCAAAATAAAAAGTAAAAAGGAATATGATAAAATGGATAAAGTAAGAGAAATAGCTTTAAAAACATTATACAAAATAGAAAAAGAAAGTGCATATTCAAATTTAGCATTAAATGAAGAAATAAGGCAAAATAGGGAAAAATTAGATAATAGGGATATAGGATTAATCTCAGAATTAGTTTATGGAGTAACAACATGGAAATTGACAATTGATGAAATAATAAAAAAGTATTCAAAAATAAAAATAAAGAAAATATCAATTTGGATATTGAATATATTAAGAATGGGAATATATCAGATAATATTTTTAGAAAAAATTCCTAAGTCAGCAGCTGTAAATGAAAGTGTATATTTAGCAAAGAGATATGGTCACCAAAGTAGTGGTAATTTTGTAAATGCTCTATTAAGAAGAATTGAAAAAAAGGATTATGAAGAATTATTTAATATAGATAATGATATAGAGAGAATTTCCAAGACAACATCTATGCCAGAATGGATAGTAACATATTTGCTAAAAAATAATAAATTAGAAGAAGTACAAGAAATATGTGAAGCTTTAAATGAAAAGCCTCAAATAACAATAAGAATAAATACATTAAAAATTAACAAAGAGGAATTAGAATACAGATTAAAGGAAAATCATATTGAATTTGAAGAAACAGATTTAGAAGATTTTATAGTTATAAAAAAAGTAAAGAATATTGAAAATTTGGATTTATTTAAAAGGGGATATTTTACAATACAAGATAAATCAGCAGGTTTAACATCTATTATCTTAAATCCACAAGAAAATGACATTATATTAGATGCTTGTAGTGCACCAGGAGGAAAAACGACTCATCTGGCTCAAATTATGAATAATAAAGGAAAAATTATATCATGGGATTTATATGAACATAGACTAAATTTGGTAAAAGAAAATGCAAAAAGGTTAGGTATAGACATAATAAAAACAGAAGAGCATAATGCAATTGAGATAAAAGAAGAATATTATAACCAGTTTGATAAAATTTTGCTAGATGTTCCATGTTTAGGAATAGGTGTGATAAAAAGAAAACCAGATATAAAATGGCAAAGAAAAGAAGATGATGTAATGGAAATTACAAAATTGCAATTAAAAATTTTACAAGTATGTTCTAAATATTTAAAAAATGGTGGAGAAATAGTATATTCTACATGTAGTATTATAGAAGATGAAAATGACAGTGTAATAGAAAATTTTTTAAAGAATAATACGGAGTTTAAAGTAATTGATAAACAAAAAATATTGCCATCTAAAAATCAAGATGGATTTTATATTTGCAAAATAAAAAAAATATTACATTAATATTACAATAGAAAAACATTTATATTACAAATAAATTAAATATATTGACTTTTTATTTAAAAATTATATACTATATAATAGGATTAAAAATAAAATTATTAAATGGATTTTCGATTCAGTTTTTTGTAAAAAGATTAAATAAATATATTATATATAAATATGTAGTATATAGACAAAGGAGAAAATATGGCAAGCTCATTGGGAATATATTTAGAAAATAATATAATTAAATATGCAAAAGTTTCTAAAGAACAAGATACTATAAAAGTTGAGTCATTTGGAATTAAATTTTATGATGATGATTTGCAAAATGAATTAAAACAAATAATAAATGAAACATACAGCTTTAAAGTTCCAATTAGTATCAATCTTTCTGGTGAAATGTATAACTATTTTGATATGTTTGCATTATTAAATAAAAAAGATTTGCCAAAGGCAATAAAAACTGAATTTGAAATGTTTTGTGAAGATAAAGAATACAATCCTAATGCATTTGAAAGTAGATATGCATTAGCAAGTAGTATAGAAGATAAGGAAAAGTTAAAGGTAATTCATATATCAGAAAATAAAATAGAATTAAATAAAAGGGAGCAAGAATTTGAAACAGCAGGATTGAAAAATTTAAAACAAGTATTACCTTTACCATTAGTTATTTCTAATATAGCAAATGTAAAACAAAAAGAAAATATAGTAATAGTTAATATAGAAGATAAAACTACAATTACTACAATATTAGATGAAAAAATATATGATATAAAAATATTAGAGATGGGTAGTAGTGATATTTTAGAGGCAATAAATTTAAAAGAAAATTCATATTCAAAAAGCTATGAAATATGTAAAAATACAACAATTTATACATCAGGTGGACAAGAATTAGGAGAAGATACAGGAGGGCATATAGCTGATATTATGCCTGTATTATATAATATAGCAACTGAAGTAAAAAATATAGTAGCAGAAAGCTTTGAAAGAATTAATACAGTTTATATTACAGGTACAATTTCTGTTGTAAATAATATAGATTTATATTTTCAAGAATTTATTTCAGATGCTACATGTAAAATTTTAAGACCATATTTTATGGAAAATGTTTCAAGAGATATAAATATAAAAGATTATATTGAAGTAAATTCGGCAATAGCTTTAGCTATGCAAGGACTGGGAGAAGGAATACATGGAATTAATTTTAGAAAACAGACCTTGCAAGATAAATTACCATTATGGATGACTGCGGATATTGGAGATAAAAAAAATAAAAAAGACGGTAAAGAAAGTAAAGGTAGTAATGGTAAAAATATAAATATAAATTTTAATTTGAAAGGAAAATTAGATAAAACTGAAAGCATTTTATTAAGAGTTGCAATAGCAATTGTGTTATTTATCGTAATATTTAGTGTATTTTCTGTATCAATTCAAAGACAGATAAATTTAAAATCACAAGATATATTATCTGTAAACAATGATATGCAAGCACAAATAAATAATGTAAAATCAGATATTTCAAAAATAAATTCAAAGGCATCACAGTATACAAGTAAAATACAAGAAATAGAGGCAATAAACGAAAAAATAAGCGAAAATAATCAACTGAAAAATGCAATACCTAATTTATTAAATCAAATAATGTTTATAATACCTAAAACAGTTCAAATTACATCTATAGAAAATACAACAGATAAGCATATTGTTATAAATGCTCAATCACAAAAATATGAGCAATTAGGTATATTTATATCAAAAATAAAAACTGAACCAATATTAACTGATGTTATAGCAAGTAGTGGTGTAAAGCAAGGAGATATTGTTCTAGTAACAATAGAAGGTGATTTACTATGAGAAAAATATTGATTATAATTTTAGATATAGCATTGATTGCACTTGTGGGATATATAGCAATTGAAGGAATAAGTATAGGAAATCAAGAAGTTTTTGGATTTGAACAGTTAAAACAGGAAAGTGAATCATTAGATAATAGTCTAGAGGAAGTTTCACAATTAATAAATAGAGATTATCCAAAAGCAATTAATGATTTAGAAACAGCAGAAAAAAATTTACAAACTCAAAAAGAAAGCTATAATGATTTAGTAGTAATAAGCACAGATAATATAACAACTTCAAGTCAATATGGAAATTATGAGTTAGAATATTTATGGACAATTATAGGAAGACATGCAACCAGTGAAGGTGTTGAATTGAAAATGGAGATAGTAAATAATACTACAAGTGTATCATCACAAATGTATGATTTAAAATTTACAGTAACAGGTGATTATGTTTCAATTACAAATTTTATAGAACTAATAGAAAATGATACAGCATTGGGCTTTAAAATAGAAGAATTTAAATTATTACCATCTGGAGATAATTTAATAGCAACATTTACATGTAAAGAAATTAGTATAAAAATAGATAGTCAATTGTTAACACAATCTACAGATAATGTAATTAATTCAAATGGAACAACACAAGATACAACTAATAATTCGGTTAGTAGTAATAGTACGAATAGTTCAAGTAGTTCAAATAGTTCAAATACAACGAATGCAACAAATACAACTAATACAACAGATACGACTAATACAAGTACATCAACTAATAACACATAAATTATAAAGAAAGGAGAACATATGATAAAGACCATAGTTAGAGAAACCACTATAATATTATTAATAATATTAGCCATAATACTAACATTATGTGTATTATTATATGATTATGTACCTACAGATGTACAAGTTCCAGAAACTAAAACATATGCTACATCTGCTAATATACAAGAAGAGTTAGCTTCTGATATAGCAGCTGAAACTACGAGTGTAGTTTTAACATATGAAATAGATGGAACAGATTTAAATAATTACGAAAGAATAAAAGAATATGAACCAGGAAAAGTAAATCCTTTTTCATCATATGAAGTAGAAAGTTCAGATATTGATACTAATCAAAATGCTGAAGGTAATACTTCAAATTCTGATAATAGTACTGAAAATACAACAGGAAACACTCAAACTAATAGTGGTAGTAGTATACCTAATGAAAATACTACAAGTGGTTCAGGCTCATACTTTAAGAATACAGGTACTAAATAATTAAGTTGGGATATATTTATTTTATAGATATATACAAAATATATATTGTAGAAAGGGGTGAGAAATATGAAGAAAAATCAAAAAGGTATTACACTTATAGCTTTAGTTATTACAATTATAGTATTATTAATTTTAGCAGGTGTTTCAATAGCAATGTTAAGAGGTGATAATGGTATAGTAACAAATGCTTCTAATGCTAAGTCAAAGTCTGGAATTGCAGAAGCAAAAGAGTCTATAGGTATAGCTATTAATTCAGTTAATTCTGAAACTGAAACACAAAGAGTGGAAGATAGTAATTGGGATCCACAATCAGCAGAAAATGATAAAACGCTTACAGCAATATTTGTAAAAGATTTAGGTGGTGAAAAAGAAGCAAGTAAATATCATACAGATTTATTAAAGGCAACTGGGACAGAAGGTAGTCCAAAAGACAGTTTAAAAAATTTAGCTGGCAAAATATTAATATATTCTGTCAATGGAAAAAACTATGAATATGTATTAACTTATTCTGCAGAAACTGGTTATTATTCAGTGGAATTTTTAGATACAGATTCAGAGGAAAATATTTCTGATAATGTTACTACGGATTGGGGATCAGAACCAAGTAGGGATTAACATGAAATAAAGATAAAAAAGCTAGGCATATGCACAATAGTCGTATATGCCTAAAATTATATATAAGTATTTATTAAATATAGTTGTAAAGATTGTATTTAATAAGTATTTATATAAAGAGCAAATATGTAAATAAACTACTATACATTTGAGTATGTAATTTTTGAAAGGATTTTTACAATGGATATATTTTTATATATAATGATATTTATAATAGGAACATTATTTGGTAGTTTTTATACATTAGCAGTATATAGAATACCATTAAAGCAGGATATAATACATACTCACTCTTATTGCCCTAATTGTGGACATAAATTAGGATTTTTTGAATTAATACCAATACTAAGTTATATATTTTTAGGTGGAAAATGTCACAATTGTAAAGAAAAAATAAATATACGATATTTATTAATAGAATTATTATCAGGAATATGTTTTGTTGCTATAGCTAAGGGAATTAATTTTAAAGTAGAAAACATTGATATGGAAATAGTAATAAATTTAATATTTTTTGCTTTATATTTAACATTAGTATTTCTTATAAGTGGCATAGATAAAATAAATAGAAAAATTGAAAGGTCTGTATTAATATATGGAATTATAATTTCCATTATATATATTGCATATCAGTATATAACTTTTAAGTTAAATGTAATTCCATATATAATATATGTAATTTTTGCTACTGTATTACTTATAGTAAATAAGAAAAGAAATTTATATACATGTAATGTTTTAATTTTTTTATTAATTATGTGTATATTTACTGGAAATGTATGCACAGTATTTACAATTATAACAGCACTAATAGCAGTGGTATTATTTAAAATTTTGATAAAAATAAAATATAGAAAGCAAAATAAAAAAATTAATAATAATATAAGTTTAGCATTTTATTTAGGTGTTATAAATTTGTTAACATATATAAGTATATTAATGTTAGTTTAGAAAGGTAGTGATTAAAGGTGAATTTAAAAGGTAATAAAGGAATTACAGGAGTAGATGTTTCAATATCTATAATTGTTATGTTGATTTTTACATCTTTAATAGTATCTTTAATTTATAATATAAATATTTCTTCAAAAAGTATAGAGAGGGCAACAGAAGCTACATACATAGTGCAAAATACATTAGAACAAGTGAAGAAAGCGGAATATGATGAAATTGGTAATGAGAATTGGATTAATACGATAATTGAGCAAAATAAAAAAAATGGTTACAAATTAGAAATACAAGTAGGAGTTCCTGAAAATATTAGTGAAAAAATAAACAATGAAAATGAAAAATTTTATAATAGTGATAGTGATATTATGAAAAAAGTTATTGCAAAAGTGTCATATACTGTTGGAAAGCAAGAAAAAGAAGTTGAAATGAGTACAGTAATTACAAGATAAATTTGTAGGGAGTTTAATGTATGAGGAATAGAATAAAAGTAAATAAAAAGTCAGAAAAAGGAGTTAGTTTGTCTGCATTAATGATATATATAATTGCAATGTTAATTGTAATGTCAATTATATCTGTTATAACATCATCATTTTACAATAACATAAATATAATTACAAATGAAACTAATTCGCAGAAAGAATATAGTAGATTTAATATGTTTTTTACAAAAGAAGTAAATACAGAAGATACAAAAATTGCTAAAATTGATGAACTAAACAGTAGTTATATAATATTTACAAATAAAGAAGAAAAACATCAATATACATTTAAAAATAATGCTATATATATGAATAAAATAAAAATATGTGATAATGTTAAAGATTGTAAATTTCAAATGTCAAATGAAGATTCTAATATAAAAAATATAACAATACTTTTAAAAATAGGAGAAGATTTTACTAAAACATTAAATTATTCATGTTCTGGAAATTTTATGTAAATATATAAAAATAAACAAAAATAATAAAATTTATTGTATAATATATATGTACTTATATTTAATTTGTATAGAAAGGATTGATACATATGGAAACAAAAAAAGCAATACCAATGGGAGTTGAATTAGTAAAAAGGGGAATAGTAACACAAGAAGATATAGAAAGAGCATTAGATTATCAAAGGTTTCATCCAGATAAAAGAATAGGTGATATATTACATTTATTAGAGGTTTGTGATCCTAGTGATTTAATAAAAGCAATAGGAGATATAATTGGAGAAGAAGGAATATACTTAAAAGCTAATAGCATAAAAGTTCATTTAACAGATTACATATCATTAGAGATGGCAAAAAAACATAAAGCTATTCCATTTGAATTAGAAACTGGAAAAATAAAAGTTTGTTTTGCAGATACTGCTAAAGGTACAAATAAAGAAAGTATAAAAATGCTAATGTTAAATAAAGGTTTAATAATGGAATCTTATATTACTTTTGAAAGTGATATAGATAGATTTTTAGCAACAATGGAAAGTACCCAAGTAAACATGTTTAAAGCTGAAGGACAAGCAAATACAATAACAGGTCTTGTGGATAATTTAATAAGAGGTGGATTTGAAAAAAGAGCTAGTGATATCCATTTTGAACCATTAGAAAATATGTTAAGAGTAAGGTATAGAATAGATGGAGAATTGTATACTATAGCAGAAATAGAAAAAGAAAAACAAATGCAAATAATAGGAAGATTAAAAGCAATATCTAATATGCATCAAGAAAAGCAAGAATCACAAGATGGTAGAATTTTGATATATGAAGATTATAATATTCGTGTATCATCTCAAAAAAATATATATGGTGAAAAATTTGTTTTAAGGTTGTTAAAAAAAGATGCAAAGATAAGAAATATACATGAATTGGGCTTGACAAAAACTGATAAAGAAATAAATAAAAGTATTAATAAGAAAAATAGTATTGCTATTGTAGCAGCACCAACAGGAGAAGGAAAGACAACAACATTATATAGTATAATAGATCATTTAAATAGGCCAGAAGTAAATATTACAACAATAGAAGATCCAGTGGAAATAAGGATAGGTGGATTAAATCAAATAGAAATAGATGCAAAGACTTCATTTTCAGATTCATTAAGAACGGTATTAAGACAAGATCCAGATATTATATTGGTAGGTGAAGTTCGTGATAAAGAAACAGCAGAAATTGCAATTCAAGCAGGTCAAACTGGTCACTATGTTTTATCTACAATACATACAATAGATGCAGTAGAGGTAATAACGAGATTAAGAAAAATGGGAATTTCAGATTATGATATAGCTAGTACTTTGGCAACAACAATTTCACAAAGATTAGTTAGAAGATTATGTCCACATTGTAGAAAAGAAAGAGCATTTACAAAAGATGAAAAATTAGTAATGTTGGATATAGCCAAAAAATATAATACTGAAATTAATATTGGTACTGCAAAAACTTATACTGCAGTTGGTTGTGAACATTGTAATAATGTTGGATATTTAGAAAGAATAGGAATTTTTGAAATACTAGAAATTACGGATGAGATAAAAGAATTAATAATGAATGGAGCATCTAGTATAGAGATAAGAAAATTAGCTTTGACACAAAACTATGAACCACTTGTAATAGATGGAATAAGAAAAGTAATAGATGGAATTACAACATTGGAGGAATTAAATAAGAAGTTGTTATTTATGTAGATAATAAAATAATGTAATATAAAAAATTATGTTATTGTTATAGTAAAAGGAATTAACATATAATGAATGGAGGAAATTTATCATGATAAATATGGATAAGATATTAGATGAGGCAATTGAAAGAGATGCTTCAGATATTCACTTAGTATGTGATAATAAACCATTGCTTAGAATAGCAAGAGATTTGGTTGAAATAGAAGAGATGGATATTTTAACACCAGAGGATATGAGTCAAATGTATGATTATTTAGTAATGGGAAATTTAGATAAAGATGAAGTATTTAATAAGACTAGAAAATTAGATACCTCATATGAATATAAAGGATTTCGTTTAAGAGTAAATATATCTTTATCTGATGATATTCCACTTTGTACATTAAGAATAATAAAAAATGATTTACCTAGCTATGAATCTTTAGGAGTTCCAGATATAGTTAGAAGAATGACATACCAACCACAGGGATTAATTTTAGTAACAGGAAAAACTAATTCAGGAAAAAGTACTACATTAAATGCATTAGTAAATTATATTAATGAAAATCAAAATAAGAAAATTTTGACATTGGAAAACCCAGTAGAATATAAACATCATTCTAAAAAATCTTTAATAGTCCAAAAAGAAATTGGACAAGGTAGAGATAGTTTAACATTTAGTGATGGAGTAAAAAATTCTTTAAGAGAAGATTGTGATATTTTAGTAATAGGAGAGATTCGTGATAAGGTTACAATGGAAGCTGCTATAGAGATGGCAGAATCTGGACACCTTGTTATAGGAACATTACATACAAAGTCGTGTGCAGAAACAATTGATAGAATGATAAACTTTTATGAAGTAAGAGATCAAGCTAGTATAAAGTACTTATTGTCAGCTTTATTAAAATTGGTTGTTTCTCAGAGATTATTGAAAGGGACAGATGGTAAACTTGTACTTGTACCAGAAGTTATGGTTGTAGATAATGTAGTTGCAGGTGTTATTAGAAAAGAAAAAATTAGTGTATCAGAAATAGAAGATGCAATTCAAAGTGGTTCAGATAAAGGTAGTATAGGTTTAATAAATTCAATTGCAAAAGTGTTTGTTGAAGATAAAATTAGTTTGGAGCAAGCAAAATCACAGATAGAGGAGAAAAATTTAGAAACATTAAATAGAACTATTATGCAATTAAGAATAAAGAAATAGAGTTATTAGTTAGCCTAATAAAGCATAATAATATTTATTGACTAGTAATGAAATAGAAAGGAGTTCATAATGCCAGTATATCATTATAGAGCAATTGCAAAAAATGGAACAGTAATTCGAAATAGAATAGAAGAATCAAGCAAATTAAAACTTATTAGAAAATTAAAATCTAATGGATATATTCCTATTTTGGTTGAACAAGTTTCATATAAAGCTAAACAAGTACAAAAGAAAAAAAGAAATATAGATGATTTACATGAAATAATGAAAAATGCCAATACTACAAAAATAGGTAAAGATAAAAGAAGAACAATGACTCTAAAGGAAAAAATAAATCTTTCACTTGCAAAAACACAAAAAATTACAACTAAAGATTTAACTATATTTACACAAAATTTTTATTTGTTAAAAAAAGCAAATTTTAATAATATACACGCATTAAGTACATTAATAGAAGGTACTGAAAATTACATTTTTAGGGGTATATTAGAAGACATTTTAGCAGGTCTTGAAGCAGGTGAAAATATGTATGTAACTATGGAATATTATTCAAATGTATTTCCATACATATATGTTAACATGATAAAAGTAGGAGAATTATCTGGTTCACTTACTACATCTTTAGGACAAGCTGTTGAGTATTTGGAAGATACAGAAAGATTAAATAAAAAATTAAGAGAAATATTAGTGCCAAATATTGTACAATTTGTATTGTTGCTTTTAATGTTAATTGTTGGAACTATAGTTGCAATTCCAGCAATACAAGATGTTTTTGAGGAATTGGGTACAAAGGAAACATTACCGCCAGTTACACTTTGGTTCCAAGGTGTTATAAATACATTTATGGCTTATTGGTATATTCCAGTAATTATACTTGTAGCTATTGCAGGTGTTATTATATCGTATATTAGAACACCTAAAGGTAGATATAATTTTGATTATTTTAAATATACAGCACCAGTTTTTGGAGGTCTTATATTTTCTTTAGATTTTTCAAGATTGATGAAGGCTATGTTATTAAATTTGAATAACGGAATGAGAATTCAAGATGCTTTGACAGTAAGTAAAAATGTTGTTAAAAATAATGTAATGATATCAATTGTAGAAACATCAATAAATAATATATTGGTTGGTTCTTCATGGATAGAACCATTTGAACAATCAAAATTAGCATCACCAATGTCTACTGAAATGTTAAAAATAGGTATGCAGACAGATTTAACAGAAATGATGGGAAAATTAGTTGAATATATGGAAGTTGAAATAAACAATCAGCTTGCAAAAATAATGAAGGCATTGCCACAAATTGTTTATGCTATTGTTGGTGTAGTATTGATTTTCTTCGTACTTGTAGTACTAGTTCCTTGTATTCAAGTATATATGGGAAGTTTCTTATTCTCTTCTTATGGATTAGATGAAACCGATTTATAAAAATAAAGGCAAGTAAATATACGAATTGTGATTATTTACTTGCTTTTTTGTATAATAGGAAATATTGTGAAATTTTAATTTTGTGATTTTAAATGAAATAAAATATTATTTTTTCAAAAATGCTCGTTCAAATAATTTTCACAGAATTTCTAAAAAATTTTATGGCACCCTTCCACTTCGCTTCGCTACGTGAACTCTTTCCATAAAATTTTTAAGAATTTCTAGCTTAATTATTTTCAATGCGCTTTTTTCAAAAATATATATTTTATTTCATAGGAAATTTATATATATTTTTTTAGTACAGGATAATAATGTTGTATATTTAGATAATTTATAATGATAAAATAGGGGGAATTTGTTTTGAAAGTTGGAATTGATTTAGGTGGAAGCCATATAGCTATTGGTTTAGTAGATAATGGAAAGATTGTACAAAAAGATGAAAAAGTTTTTAATAAATTGAATATTATAAATAAAAAAGATTTTATAGAAAATTACATTAAAGAATATGTAAATGCTAATAGAAATAGGATAGAGAGTATTGGTATTGCTATTCCTGGAACTATAGTAGATAATATTGTGAAAAAATCTGTTAATTTAGGATTTGAAGATTATGATATTATATCATCACTAAAAGAAGATTTTAATATGGAGATAAAAATTAAAAATGATGCTAAATGTGCAGGTATTGCAGAATTTGAATTTGGTTCAATTAAAGGATATAAAAATGCTGTATTTATTACGCTTGGAACAGGTATTGGTGGAGCAGTTTTTTGTAATGGAAAATTAGTTGAGGGAAATTGTTTTTCTGGTACTGAAATTGGTCATATGATTATAGAAAAAAATGGCAATTTGTGTAAATGTGGAAAAAATGGTTGCTTTGAAACTTATGCTTCAATGAGGGTGTTAAAAACTAATTTAAAAAAATCATTAGATTTAAATGATGATGTTCATGGTGAAGAATTATTGCAAATTGTTAAAAATGATATGGGTAATGAAAAAATTTCTGGCGTAATCGATAAATATATAGATTATCTTTGTGTTGGAATTTCAAATTTAATTAATATATTTGAGCCTGACGTTATTGCAATTGGTGGTAGTTTTATTCATTTTAGTGAAATTTTATTACCTAAAATAAAGTATACATTATTAAATAGTGAACTTTTATTTAATAAAAGAAATGATATAAATATAAAAGTTGCAGAGTTAGGTAATGATGCTGGTATTATAGGTAGTAGTATTTTATAAAGTGTAACAAATAAAATTTATTAGACGGAAGTTCACTATGTGAATTTTTTGTCAGAACAAATAAAATAGGCGAGCTTTAGATTTTTTTAATTTGTATTTGATAGATTTCTTAGCCGTATGAGTGTAAGCAAATTACGGATAAGTTATGCGTTAAAAAAATCTTAGGCTCGCGTTGTTCCTTAAAATAATGATTTGTATTAGTTTTTGATATTATATTTTATAGTTATATTTCAACATATTAAGTTCAGTAATTTTATCATTTAACTTTTTCTTTAAATTAGTAAGTTGCCTTTCATACATAGATTCTAAATTAAAAATTTGTTCATCTGTCATATCATCAAATGTTATAGTATTGTTTTCAAATTGTTTTTGTAGTTCTATAAGTTCATAGTCTTCTTTTTTATCTATTTGTATATAATTTAGAAATGATGATTTAGTAGAATTTTTAATATTTTCATCTTTTTTATTCATTGAAATTAATTCATTTTTACTATCATAATTGAAAATTTTTTTTAAGAAATTAGATTTTTTCATAATTTTACCTCATTAAATTTATCTTTGTTGTGAGTCTTGTTCTTCTTGCATATTATCTGAATTTTTTATGTAGTATGGATTTGAATTTTTTATATTATCTATATCAAAATTAAGTTGTTTAATTCTTTCTTCTAAGGCTTGTATTTCTTTTTCATATTCAGAAATTTTTATTTCGGCTTCTTTGCGATTAGGATTAGGGGACACATTAAAAAATTTATTTGTGAATTCAGTATTTAATTTACCTATACCATATTTTTGAATTTGCTTTAATATTAGCATTGCTAACTCACTATTTTGCAATATTTCTTTGTGTATTAATTCTTCGGATTTTACATCATGTGGGCAGACTGCAGATGAGAAGTCTAAATAAAATGCCAAAAATACATGTTCATCAAAACTATTATGCATAATGTTTTCTAATAAATCATTCATAGAATTGATATTATTTTTTTCAAAAAAATCTTTAACTCTATTATTATAACATTGTTTTAAATACAATTCATTTATAGGTAATTCGGCTTTTTCCAATATAGGTTTTAGAAATATTGTGTAATTTTCAATATTATCCCAACCAATTAATTCTGAGCGTAAAAATTTATATTGTTGTTCCCTTTCCTTATATGTAGTAAAAAATTGCTGTGAATTTTTTTTGGCCCAACCATTATGCATATATGATAAAATATCTAAAATAAGGTTATAATATTGTGTCGAATTGGTAGTATAATGTCCAGCATTCCATAATTTATCTGATATTAATTTTTTGTAAATTTGATCATTTGCAGAACCATTAAAAATAGAGTCTTTTAATTGTGATATTTCGTTAGAAGTATAAAGACCAAGAGATAAATCCAAAAGTGATTGACTTATAGATTTTATAGCATATCTTGTTAAAAATTCAGCATTTACAATATTTTCGATTTCATTGTAGTCAGATTCTTCAATAAATTTTTGGGCTTCTTCTTTAGAGTATCCATGTATTTTGATTAATAATTCTTTTGCTATTTTATAATATGGTATGTTTTCTTTTGTTTGGTTGTCTGTAATCATATCCATAGATAATCTTCCTTTCTTTTATGTTATCAATAGAAAGTCGTACTAATATTCTTTTGGGACTTTCCGATTTTTTGTAAGGTAATAATACCATATTCGACATTTGATTTCAATGCTTTTAAAACATTTTTATATAAAACCATTAACCTGTAACCTTTTTTGTTACAGGTTAATGGTTTTAAAAGGATAAATTTCTAAAAGCATAGAAATATAAAATTTTCATTACATTCCTCGGCTCATTACAAAGCTTAAGAAATTCTAACTTATTTTATGGCACCCTTTCACTCAACGCGAACTATTTCCATAAAATTGCGTAGAATTTCTAAAGCTTTTCCAAGTTCTAGACAATTGCGTGCAATTGTCGTAGAAATTGGTTATGCGAAAATTAGATTTTCTTATGGCAAAGCCATATAGAAAATCTTAATTTCGTTTTTCCAATCACATTCGTCATTTCATTCAAATTCTTATATTTCTATGCTTTTTATATAAAACTATTAACTTGTAACAAAAAAAGAAACATTTTGTAAAAAAATGTTTCTTTTTTGGATTGTTTGTGGTAAGATATTATGCAGAAAAAAATAGGGAGGTAAAAATGGTCGGCTATTTAGTATTAGAAAATGGACAAATATTTGAAGGAGAAAAAATAGGATATGATAGCAAAGAAACAATATGTGAGATAGTATTTAACACATCTATGACGGGATATTTAGAGATATTTTCAGACCCATCATATGCAGGGCAAGGAATTGTAATGACATATCCATTAATAGGAAATTATGGATTAACATTAGAAGATATGGAATCAAAAAAGCCATGGGTAGAAGCTGTATTTGTTCATGAATTAGCAGAAGTAGAAAGTAACTTCAGGTCAAAATTACATGTAGAAAAATTTTTAAAATATAATAAAGTACCTGGATTGCAAGGAGTAAACACAAGAAAGCTAACAAAAGTATTAAGAGAAAATGGAACAATGAGAGGAATGTTGACAGATAGTATATCAAACATAGAAGAAATACTAGAAAAAATAAAGAAACACGAGATTAAAAATTTAGTAGAAAAAGTTACATCTAATGAAATAACACAAATAGGAGAAGGAAAAATAAACATAGCATTATTAGACTTTGGCTCAAAACAAAATATTATAGAATCATTAATAAAAAGAAACTGCAAAATAACAATATATCCACAAGATACAAAAGCACAAACAATATTAGATGGTAAATTTGATGCAATAGTTCTTTCTAATGGACCAGGAAATCCAGAAGATTGCAAAACAGCTATTGAAAATATAAAAGAATTATATAAATCAAATATACCAATACTTGGAATATGTTTAGGTCATCAATTAATGGGAATTGCAACAGGAGCCAAAACATATAAGTTAAAATATGGTCATAGAGGTCCAAATCATCCTGTAAAAGATATACAAAAAGATAGAATATATATAACTGCACAAAATCATGGATACGCAATAGATGAAAATAGCGTAAATCCAGAGATAGCAGAAGTATCACATACAAATTTAAATGATAATACTGTAGAAGGATTAAAATATAAAAATAAGGAGATATATACAGTGCAATTCCATCCAGAAGCATGTCCAGGACCAGAAGATAACAATTATATATTTGATGATTTTTTAAAAATTGTAGAAAATAGAAAAAAATGCTAATGTGATGTTACTAATTAATAAAAGTTAAACTTTGAAATTTTACATACATTTAAACAGTATAATTACTAAATTGAACTAAGTTTTATAAAAGAATGATATAGTAAAAATTAGGAAAGGAATGAGATTTAAATGCCTAGAAATAATAATATAAAGAAGGTATTAGTTATAGGGTCAGGACCTATTATAATTGGGCAAGCAGCAGAATTTGATTATGCAGGTACACAAGCATGTGAAGAATTAAAAAAAGAAGGAATTGAAGTTGTACTTGTAAATTCAAATCCTGCTACAATAATGACTGATAAACATATGGCAGATAAAATATATATAGAACCATTAACAGTAACAACAGTACAGAAGATAATAGATATAGAAAAGCCTGATAGCATACTTCCAAATTTAGGAGGTCAAACAGGTTTAAATATAGCAATGGAATTGTATGAATCAGGATTTTTAAATTCTAGAAATGTACGTTTATTAGGAACATCATCAGAAGGAATAAAAAATGCAGAAGATAGGCAAGCTTTTAAAGATATGATGGAATCTATAAACGAACCATGTATAGCAAGTAAGGTAGTAACTACTGTTGATGATGCCAAAGAATTTGCAAATCAAATTGGTTTACCTGTTATAGTAAGACCTGCATATACGTTAGGTGGAACAGGTGGAGGAATTGCTTATACAACAGAAGAGTTATCAGAAATTTGTGAAAGTGGATTAAGACTATCAAGAGTTCATCAAGTATTAATAGAAAAATGTATTTCTGGTTGGAAAGAAATTGAATATGAAGTAATGCGTGATGGAAAAGGAAATTGTATAACCATATGTAATATGGAAAATATAGATCCAGTTGGAGTTCATACAGGAGATAGTATAGTAGTTGCACCATCTCAAACATTGGCTGATAAAGAATATCAAATGCTTAGAACATCTGCAATAAAAATAATATCTGCATTAAAGATAGAAGGTGGTTGTAATGTACAATTTGCATTAAATCCAAATAGTTTTGAGTATGCAGTAATAGAAGTAAATCCTAGAGTAAGTCGTTCTTCAGCATTAGCATCAAAAGCTACAGGATATCCAATAGCAAAAGTGTCAACTAAAATTGCAATTGGATATGGATTAGATGAAATAAAAAATGAGGTAACAGGAAAAACATATGCATGTTTTGAACCAGTTCTTGATTATGTAATTGTAAAAATACCAAAATGGCCGTTTAATAAATTTAAAGCCGCAACACGAGATTTAGGAACTCAAATGAAGGCAACAGGTGAAGTAATGGCTATAGCACCAAGTATTGAATCTGCATTGTTAAAGGCAATACGTTCATTAGAAGAAAATTTAGATTCTATGGAAATGCCAAAAATAAAAGAATATTCAACAGAAAAAATTTTAGAGAGTTTAAAAAAGGTAGATAATGAAAGAATATGGGTTATAGCAGAAGCTTTAAGAAGAGGAATAACAATAGATGAAATACATAATATTACAACAATTGATAAATTTTTTATAAGTAAAATAGATAGAATAATAAGAATGGAAGAACAATTAAAGACCCAAAATGTAGATAGTACATTATTATTAAATGCTAAAAAAATGGGATTTACAGATAAAGTAATTTCAAGATTATCTAATATTCCAGAAGAAAAAATAAAACAAATGAGAATAGAAAACAATATTGTTGCAAATTTCAAATTAGTTGATACATGTGCTGCAGAAATTGAAGCAAAAACACCATATTATTATTCAAGTTATGATGAGGAAAATGAAAGCATACCTAATAAAGATAAAAAGAAAATTGTAGTATTAGGTTCTGGCCCAATTAGAATAGGTCAAGGTATAGAATTTGATTATTGTAGCGTACATAGTGTGTTGGCACTTAAAAAATTAGGATATGAAACGATAATTGTGAATAATAATCCTGAAACTGTTAGTACAGATTTTGATATTGCAGATAAGTTGTACTTTGAGCCATTAACTCCAGAAGATGTTGAAAATATAATAAATGTAGAAAAACCATATGGGGTAATTGTACAATTTGGAGGGCAAACTGCAATTAAATTGACAAAAGCTATAACTCAAATGGGAGTAAGAATTTTAGGTACTACTGAAGAAGATATGGATAGAGCAGAAGATAGAGAAAAATTTGATGAAGCTTTAGAAAGATGTGGTATATTACGTCCAAAAGGAGATACTGTATTTACAGTAGATGAAGCAAAAGAAGTTGCAAATCGATTAGAATATCCTGTTTTAGTAAGACCATCTTATGTATTAGGTGGACAAGGAATGGCTATTGCGTATGATGATGTTGAAATTGAAGAATTTATAAATGATATAAATAAAATAGCACAAGAACACCCTATATTAGTAGATAAGTATATGTTGGGGAAAGAATTAGAAGTTGATGCAATATGTGATGGGGAAGATGTTTTAATTCCTGGAATAATGGAGCATTTAGAGAGAGCTGGAATACATTCAGGAGATAGTATTTCTGTATATCCAACACAAACAATAAGTAAAGAACATCAAGATATTATAATAGATTATACAAAGAAAATAGCAAAAGAGTTGAATATAATTGGTGTATTGAATATTCAATTTATTATAAGTAAAGAAAAAGTTTATATAATAGAAGTAAATCCAAGGTCAAGTAGAACGGTACCATATATTAGTAAAGTAACAGGATTACCTGTAATAGATATAGCAACACGAGTTATATTAGGAGAAAAATTAAAAGATTTAGAATATGGAACAGGTGTGTATAAGAAAAGTGATTATATAGCTGTAAAAATGCCAATATTTTCTTTTGAAAAAATTAAAAATGCTGATACAAGTTTGGGTCCAGAAATGAAATCAACAGGTGAAGTTTTAGGTGTTTCTAAAGTATTGTCAGAGGCAATATTAAAGGCTTTTATTGCAAGTGGAACGAAAATTCAAAATAAAGGTAAAGTTTTAATAACTGTAAGAGATAAAGACAAAGAAGAAGTTTCTGTTCTTGCAAATGAACTAGAGCAAATTGGATTTGAAATATATGCTACCTCAGGAACTGCAAAATTTTTAAAGGAAAAAGGCTTAAATGTGAAAGCTGTTCCTAAAATTTGGGAGGGGACAGATAGTATAATAGATTTAATTCAATCAGGAAAACTAAGCTTTATCATAAATACTCCAACTAAAGGAAAAGAATCAAATAGGGACGGATTTAAAATAAGAAGAATGGCTGTTGAGTGTAAAGTGCCTTGTTTTACAGCTTTAGATACTGTACAAGCTTTATATGAGGCTATAAAAAATGGTGTTAAAGAACAAGATTTAACTCCTGTAGATATAACTGTAATCTAAAATATAAAAAATATAGTTACAGGTTAATGGTTTTAAAAGGATAAATTTCTAAAAACATAGAAATATAAGATTTTCATTACATTCCTCGGTTCATTACAAAGCTTAAGAAATTCTAACTTATTTTATGGCACCCTTTCACTCAACGCGAACTATTTCCATAAAATTGCGTAGAATTTCTAAAGCTTTTCCAATCATATTCGTCATTTTATTCAAATTCTTATATTTCTATGCTTTTATAACTATTTTTATATAAAACCATTAACCAGTAACAAAATATAATATAAAATATAAAAAAATGCTTGCAAACGATAAAAAAATGTGTTAAAATAGCAATGTTCAAAACAAATATAAAAATATTTGTTTCTCTACTTAATGAAAAATTAAGTTATATATCCAAAGGGAGGTGAAAATAATGAATAAATACGAAAGTATTATCATTATTAATCCAGAAGTTGATGAAGCAAAGGTAAAAGCTTTAGAAGAACAATTTAGTGGATTAATAAATGAAAATGGAAAACTAGAATCTGTAGAAAATATGGGTAAAAAGAAATTAGCTTATGAAATAAAAAAATTCAAAGAAGCTACATATGTATTATTCAATTTTGAAGCAAAACCAGATTCAATAAAAGAAATAGAGAGAATCTATAGAATTACAGATGAAATTATAAAATTTATAATTATTAAAAAAGAAAATTAAAAATTAAATAAAGAAGGGGCCTTTATTTAGAGTAAGAAAGGTGGAATTAATATGAACAAAGTTATTTTAATGGGAAGATTAACAAGAGATCCAGAAGTTAGATATACACAAACAAACAATACTTTAGTTGCTTCATTCTCTTTAGCAGTTAATAGAAGGTTTGTAAGACAAGGAGAAGAAAGGCAAGCAGATTTTATAAACATTGTTGCATGGAGTAAAACAGGAGAATTTTGTAGCAAATACTTTAAGAAAGGTCAACAAGTAGGAGTAATAGGTAGAATTCAAACAAGAACTTGGGATGATGACCAAGGTGTTAAACACTACGTAACAGAAGTAGTAGCAGAAGAGGTATATTTTGCTGACAGTAAAAGAGAAGGAGAAGTTGGAAGTAGTGCTTTTGAAAATACTTTTGGTACTACAATGCCTGGTGGAATGGATACAGGATTTGAAGCATCTTCAAGTGATGATTTACCATTCTAATTTAGAGAGGGGGAATTAAGAGTGTCAGATAAAAAACAAAATAAGAGAAATAATAATAAAAATTATGATGATGATTATAATCCAAGGTTTAGAAAACAAAGAAAAAAAGTTTGCGTATTATGTAGCGACAAAAATTTTGTTTTAGATTATAAGAATCCAGAACAATTAAAGAAATTCATCAATGAAAGAGGTAAAATCTTACCAAGAAGAAATACTGGAACATGTGCAAAACATCAAAGAGATATAACAATTGCTGTAAAAAGAGCAAGACATATAGCAGTATTACCATATGCGCAAGATTAATATTTGAAAAATCTTTAAAAGAGTAGCAAGAAAAAAGACTAGGAGTTATGTGTTGTCCTAGTCTTTTATGATAAAATGCAACAAAAGTGAAAGGAAAAAGTAAAATGTATGAAAAATTAGGAATAAGTAAAAAAACAATAGAATTAGCAGAAGAAACAGAGAAAGAAATAAAAAATATATTTGAAAAAATAGACAGAAATTGTCAAATAAATAGTTTAAAGGTAATAAATGCATTTCAAAAACACAATTTATCAGAAATGCATTTTAATACATCAACAGGATATGGAATAGGAGAAGCAGGAAGAGACAAAATAGAAGATATATATTCAGAAATTATGCAAGCAGAAGATAGTTTAGTGCGAACACAATTAATTTCAGGAACACATGCATTAGCGGTAACATTATTTGCACTATTAAGACCACAAGAAACAATGATAAGTATAACAGGTGCACCATATGATACATTACAAACAGTAATAGGAATAGGTAAAGAGCAGAGTAAAAGTTCATTAAAATCATTTGATATAAAATATGAGGAAATAGATTTATTAAATAATGATTTTGATACAGAAAAAATAATAAAACGATTATCAAAGCAAGATGTAAAATTAGTAGAAATACAGAGGTCAAGAGGATATTCAACGAGAAAAAGCTTGACAATAGATAAAATAGAAAAAATTATTAAAGAAATAAGAAAAGTAAACAAAGAAGTAATAATAATGGTTGACAACTGTTATGGAGAATTTGTTGAAGAAAAAGAACCTTTAGAGGTAGGAGCAGATATAATAGTAGGTTCATTAATGAAAAATTTAGGAGGAGGAATTGCTACAAGTGGAGCATATATATCAGGGAAGAAAGAATTAATAACATTATGTGCAGAGAGGCTAACTTCACCAGGAATTGGAAAAGAAATTGGGCCATCATTAAATCAAAATATGTTATTATTAAAAGGTTTATATTTTGCTCCAAGTGTTGTAGCTTCTGCATTAAAAACGGCAGTGTTTGCAAGTAGAATGTTAGAAAAATTAGGGTATGATGTAGATCCGAAATATGATGAAAAAAGAGCAGATATAGTGCAAACAGTTAACTTTGGAAAAGAAGATAAATTAATAAAATATTGTCAAGGAATACAACAAGGTTCGCCTATAGATGCAAATGCAATGCCAGAACCAAGTGATATGGGAGGTTATGATGATAAAGTTATAATGGCAGCAGGTACATTTACTCAAGGTTCTACAATTGAACTTAGCTGTGATGGACCAATAAGACCGCCATATATTGCGTATATGCAAGGTGGACTAACATATGAATATGGAAAATATGGAATTATAAAAGCAATAGATAAAATTCAAGAATAATTATATAATTACTTTTTTGATGTGAATTATATAATATTAATATGTGGAAGGAATTTACTAATATGAGAGTTGTAGTAATAGGTGGAGGTCCAGCTGGAATGATGTCAGCGATTTCATCTGCCGAAAATGGAAATGAAGTAATATTGTTAGAAAAAATGCAATCATTGGGTAGAAAATTATTAATCACTGGAAAAGGTAGATGTAATATTACAAGTTCTTTAAATATACAAGAATTTATAAAAAACACACCTGGCAATGGAAAATTTTTATATAGTGTGTATGAAAATTATGATAATACGCATATAATTAAATTTTTAAATGAACAAGGTTTAGAAGTAAAGGAAGAGAGAGGCAACAGAATTTTTCCAGTTACAGATAAATCTGTAGATGTTTTAAAATGTTTTTCTAAAAAGTTAAAAGAACTTAATGTAAAAATATATTTAAATACAAGAGTTGAAGAAATTCTAATAGATATAGAAAAAAAGATTGTAACAGGTGTTAAATTGGAAAATGAAGAAATTATAAAAGCAGATAAAGTTATACTTGCAACAGGCGGAAAAAGTTATCCATTAACTGGTTCAACAGGAGATGGATACAAAATGGCGAAAAAACTAGGACATACAATAACGGATTTAAAACCTTCTTTAGTACCACTTACAGTGTATGAAAAAGATGAATGTAAAGAATTGCAAGGCTTAAGTTTAAGAAATGTGAAAATAAATATAGTTGATACTAGCAAAAATAAAATAATATATGAAGATTTTGGAGAAATGATATTTACACACTTTGGAATTTCTGGACCAATTATTTTAAGTAGTTCAGCTCATTTAGTAAGATATAAAGAAATAGAAAAATGTATGAAAAATAAACAAATTAGAATTGATATAGATTTAAAACCAGCATTGACAGTAGAAAAATTAGACCAGAGAATATTGAGAGATTTTGAGTTATTTAAAAATAAAGAATTAAAAAATAGTTTAGATAAATTATTACCACAAAAGTTGATTGATTTTGTAATACAAAAGTCTGGAATAAATAAGTATAAAAGAGTCAATGAAATTAGCAGAGAAGAAAGAAAAAGATTGTGTAATATAGTAAAAAAATTGCAGTTTTTTATAAGTGGTTTTAGACCAATTGATGAAGCTATTATTACAAGTGGTGGAGTTCAAGTAAAAGAAATAAATCCTAAAACTATGGAATCTAAATTAATAAAAGGATTATATTTTGCAGGTGAAATTATAGATGTAGATAGTTATACTGGCGGATTTAATTTGCAAATAGCATATTCTACAGGTTATGTAGCAGGAAAAAATTGAGAGGTTGTTTATGAATGAATTTATAACAATAATGAATAATTATGTTGCAGAAGTAACAGAAAAAAAATCAAAATTTATAGCTAATGTTTTTCATATAGAAAGTAAGGAAGAAGCGGAAGAAAAAATAAAAGAAATTAAAAAAGTGTATTATGATGCAAGACATAATTGTATAGCGTATAGAGTATTAGAGAATGAAACGATTATAGAAAGGCAAAGTGATGATGGAGAACCATCAGGTACTGCTGGTGCACCAATGTTAAATATAATAAAAAAACAAGGTCTGTGTAATATATTAGTTATTGTTACAAGATATTTTGGTGGTATTTTATTAGGAACCGGTGGTCTAGTTAGGTGCTATTCTGATGCATGTATGAAGTCAATAGAAATTGCTGAAAAGGTAAAACAGTGTATAGGAATAGAAATAAATGTGGAAGTTGATTATAGTAATATTGAGAATTTTAAATATTATTGTAAAAAAAATCAAATTTTTATATCTGAAATTAATTATTCAGATATTGCAACTTTTACTATACAAATTCAGGAAGATAAAAAAGAGAATATTATAAATGATATTAATGAAAAGAAAATCGAAGTAAAGAATTTTGAAATTTTATCTAAGAAAATTATAACAGTTACAGAATGAATTTTTTTATACTCTAGGAAACTTTAAGTTTGCAAATTTAAGTGAAATAAAATATTATTTTTTCAAAAATGCTCGTTCAAATAATTTTCACAGAACTTCTAAAAAAATTTTATGGCACCCTTCCACGACAAGCGTGAACTCTTTCCATAAAATTTTTTAGAAGTTCTAGCTCAATTATTTTCAATGCGCTTTTTTCAAAAATATATATTTTATTTCAAAAGAAGAAATATGAAATTTTTTAGCTTTTTAGTACAAAGTGAAATAAAAAATATAGTTTTTTTAAAAGCATTGAAACAGTAAGTATTACTGTTAAGCCACAAAATATAAATTATTTAGCAATATAAAAATGGAAAAAATTTCCATTTTACTATTGCATTTTTTATAAAGTAATAATATAATACAAATTGTAAAAAATTTATAAAAAATATATTTTAGGAGGAAAAAAGCGTGAAAGATAAGGTATCAGTATTAATTGCTGACGATAATCAAGATTTTAGTAATACTTTAGCAAAATATTTAGAAAGACAGGAAGATATGGAGGTTATTGGTATAGCCAAAGATGGAAACGAAGCAATAGACATGATATCAAATGCGTTACCTGATGTAGCAATATTAGATGTTATAATGCCTCATTTAGATGGAATAGGAGTTTTAGAAAAAATTAATGAAATAGATTTACCAAAGAAACCTATGTGTATAATGTTATCTGCTGTTGGACAGGATAAAATAACTCAAAAAGCAATATCATTGGGTGCAGAATATTATGTTGTTAAACCATTTGACATTGATTTACTTGTTCAAAGAATTAGAGAACTGAAAAATTACAGACCTAATTCAAATAATAGTTTTATAAGTAGAGAGCAAAAGCCACAGTATATTGAAGTATCAAAAAAATCTGAAAAGGGAGAAGAAAATTTAGAAGCCTTAGTAACAAATATTATACATGAAGTAGGTGTGCCTGCTCATATTAAAGGCTATCAATATTTAAGAGAAGCTATAATGATGGTTGTGAATGATATTGATGTAATTAATCAAATAACGAAAAGTTTATACCCAGATATTGCAACTAAATTTAATACAACTCCATCTCGTGTGGAAAGAGCTATTCGTCATGCTATTGAAGTTGCATGGGGAAGAGGTCAAACAGATGTAGTTGAAAGTATTTTTGGTTATACGGTATCAGCTGTAAAAGGAAAGCCAACAAATTCAGAGTTTATAGCAATGATTGCAGACAAATTGAGATTAGAATTAAAAAGTGCGTAATAAATTTTTCAAACCATTGTAAGAAAAAAGTACATAAATAAGTTATTAAAGCAATAAAACTCTAATATTTATTAATTAACATAAAAATGTTAATTAAGTAAATATTGGAGTTTTTATACGCTAGAAAGCTTTAATTTTGCAATTTTATTTCAAATGGGTTCTCCAGAAATTTTTAATAATTATGTTAACATATTTTGAAATAATACTTGACAAGAAATATGAAATACGATATAATGAAACATATTATGTAACTGTTAACTTCGCTCTAAAAATTTGGAGGAGGTGAGAACATGAGAAAAGGAGATATTGGTGATGGTCTAATTTTCAGTGGCGCTTTTATATTGATGTATGGAAAGCATACTGGTCAACTCTCCTATATAGTAGGGGGCGGCATAGGGGTGGCTATCGGAATTGTGCTCCTTGTGATATGCATAAAGGATGAATAAGAAAGGGGGTTCTCAAAATGGCATGTTTTACTTTTATAGTGGAATTCCTATCTTATTCGTTAGGTGTTTCACTAATAACTACAGGTGTGATTGGTAAAAGCATAAAACTTGTAGTTATAGGTGTTGTGTGTCTGTTGATTTATCTAGTCGTATCAAAGTTTCGGGATGATAATGAGATAGATTGATTTCAAGAAGCACTCTAAACCCTAAATAGAGAGATTTTTAATCTCTCTATTTAGGGTTTATTTTGCATTACATTTACATAAAACTTGCAAAATATGGAAATATATTATATAATATTATGTGAACTTTACAAAAAAATAAAAGCAAAAGATATTGAAAATTTCCGATTGATTAAAAAAGGAGGTTAGTATGGATATACATAATGAAGTTTACGAAAAAGCAATTATTTTAGCTGTAAAATTAGTTCCATATAAAGAAATAGAGAGGAGAACAGGAGTTTATTGTCCTCAAATACCAAACATATTAAAAAGAGAAAATCATTTTGATGAATTGGTTAAGAATCAAACGCAAGTAAGAAAAATGTTAATGATGGGAGAAGATCCTAAAAATATTGCACATCAATTAGAGTTAGATGAAGAAGGAGTACAACAATTTGCAGAAAAGGAAGTAAATAAGCAGATAAAAAATCATAAAAAGAAATGTGCGATAGATAGAGATTTGAGTAATAGAGATTTAATAACAAAGGAAGAGATAATAGAACTTAGTAAATATTATGAAGTGTATCCTCAGCAAATTGAAAAAATTTATAATAGAAAGCATAAAATAGAAAAAAATAAAGAGGGAGAAATTTGCGAAATGTCAAATAATCAAAAAAGTAATGAAAAAATATCAAAAATAAAAATTATGAGAAATAATTTAAAAAAATTAAAACAAAGAAATAATACTGTTATAGAAAGTGAATGTGAGTATCCAGAAGATTTAAAAATGGTAGCAATGAATGTAATGAAAGATGATATTGATATAGAACAAGCTAAAAGTATAATAAAAGGTAGAAAAGTGCAATTCAAAACATATATGAAAGATTATATGCAAGTTTATATAAGAGAGGCTAATAAAAATATTTTAGTAGAAAATTTGAAAAATATAATGGGAAATTATCAGGAGGCATTAGATATTGTGCTTCAAATGTGTGTTAATAGGCAAATGTTAAAAACAGCCAATAGTTTAGTACAAGTGTATGAAATTATAAATGGAAGCAAAGATAAACAAATGAAAGAATTTTATCAAAAATGGAAAAATAAAATAAAAGTGTCAAATGCACAAATAAAAATTGGGTTAAAAGTAAAGGAAATATTAAATGATACACAAAAATACGATAATGAGAATGGAGATATTGAATTAGAAAAAATAGAATCTATTATAGATAAATATAAAATAGATAGAAGTCAAATTATTATTGAAGAAGATAGAAATGGAGTAAATATAACTTTAGAAGATATATTAGATGAAAAAGAAAAGTAAAAGGAGTAAATTTATGGATGATGAGGTAATAAGATTAGCATTGATGTTAACGCCTAAGGATGAGATTGCAAAAAAATGTAATATTAATAAGGGAATGATAGTAAGAATATTAAAACGAAATGAATGTTTAGAAATATATAATAAAATTATTCAAACTGTGCAAGATATGTTAATAAATGGCATAACAGCAGAAGAAATTGCAAGTAAATTAAATTTGAATATTCAAGGAATAAAAGAAATTGAAGAAAAAGTGAAAAGTCAAAGTATAGAAAATAATTTAAGAATGGAAATAAGAAAAGCTTTAATATATGGTAAAAATGTGCAAGAAGTAGCTGAGAAATATCATATACATCCATATCAAATAGAAAAAATAAAACAAAGACATATAAAATTAATTCAAATAATGCAATTAATGCCGTATGAATTAATTGATATGTCAGTAGAACAAATAGATGCAACTATTCATCAATGGGCTTGGAGAGATATATTAGAAAAAAAGAAAAAAGTTGTTAAGAAATTGTTAGAAGAAGGTTATACTGTAGATGATATAGTCAATAATCGTGAATTAAATGTATGCAAAAAAGGTGTAGAAGCTATTAAAGAAGGACGATATGACCAAGTAGCGATAATAAGACCACTAAGAAGTAAAATAAGCAAAGGTGAAGAAAAAAAGGAAATTGTACAAAACAATGAACAGATAAACACTGAAACATCAGTGCAACAATGTGAAAAAGTAGGAAAAAGAGAAAATAGTAAGGATAAAAAGGTAGAAAATAAAACAATATTACAAAGATTTTCAGAATTAAAACAAAGAAAAAATGGTAATTTTAGTATAAATGAAAATAAACAATGTGAATATCCAGATGATATAAAAAAAATTGCAATGGATTTGACAAGTAAGCAAATAAATATAGAGGAAACCAAAAGAAAAATTGGAGAAAGAAAAGTTCAGTTAAAGTTATGTATAATAGATTATATGCAATACTCTCTTAATCCAGAAAAAATGAGAATTTTAGTAGAAAATTTAATGAATATAATGGATAGCTCTGATATGGTTTTAGAAACAATTTTACAAATATATTGGAATAGAGGAGATATTGATGTGGCTAAAAAAATATTAGAAGGAAATTATGTTATTATAGATAAATTTAAATTTTATGAGGAATGGGAACAAAAAGTAACGAAGCAATTAGAAATACAAGAGAAAATTATTGAAATATTGACAAATAGAAGAAAATATAATAGTGAAAATGAAAATAATTTAGGAACATTGATATTAAAAATAGTGAAGGAAAATAATGCTGATATAACTAAAGTGGTTATTGCTAAAGATAGAAATGGAAAAAATATTACTTTGGACGAATTATTAGTTCCATTGGGACTTGTTGAAGAAGAAAAAATGCATTAGTTAATTGTGTTCAATTGCTTAGAAATTCTGTATGTGAATTTTAAATGTAATAAAAATTTCAACGGTCATTTATGGTCATTAAAAAAATCTTTAACAGGTCATAAAAAAAGTGTTGATATTTTATGTTAATTAATGTATAATAATAATGCATAAGTGCATTGTACTATGATTATGAATTTAAATCATAGGCTAAAAGATGTGATGATATAGAAGGAGGAATGAATATGAAGAAAAAAAGTATCTTTTTGTCATTAATAATTGTTCTGTTAGGGGCTTTAGTGCTAGTTTGTCGGCAGATGACAGGAGTTTCAGAAGAAAACGCATCAGAGGAATCAGTCGTTTCAGAAGAAAACGCATCAGAGCAGTCAGCGGTTTCAGAAGAAAATGCAACAAAGGAATCCAAGGTTGCAAAAAAATTACCGAGAGATTCGAAAGTTTTCTTGAGTTACACAAAAAATTATAAAGTATATCGAAAGAAAAACACTTTCTTTTTCTGCTATAAAGAGAAGGTGTTGGATAAAGTGAAACTAGAAGAAAAAATTATTAGCAATAAGGCCTATACATATGAGCCTTACTGCTATTCATCGGCAGGAAGCCTATATATGATTCAGTCAGTACCAAAACCACCTAAACTGGATTTTATAAAGGTTGCCGAAGGAGTAGATATTGTGGGAAACATTGATTACTTTTATGTAAAGGAAGATGATTCATATATTAAAGGTCTTCCTGTGTGCTATAATGAAAAAGAGAAAATATATTTTTTCATTAAGCCACAATCCAGCAAGGCATATTCAGAATATGCAGAATGGTGGGTTGAAGAAAAAGGGACACAATATGATAACAGATTTCTCTCAATCGAATTTGACATTAATAATATTTTGGTCAAATTTGATACGCATAATGACAGACTTCATTGGGAACCATCTTGCTTTTTGTCTTATAAAGGCAAAAAAGTTGAAATAGAGGATTTCCCTAGTAATTGGCTAGAAATTTCCAATAATTTTCTGAACGAAATAATTTCTGATACAGATAAAAAGGCATATAAAATTTTATCTGGATATAAGAAATATGTTCCGTATCAGAAATCTGGTCAGCATATGAAAAATATCCAAAATTTTTTGAATCGGTGGGAGAAAAAAAACACTAAGAAGATTATAAAATTTTACGAAAAGGATCCCTATGAACTCAAAAGCGATTGGGATTTGAAGAACGGCGTGAGAAAATGGTGTAAAAAGCACCCAAAAGCACTTAAGAAGCTAGTAACCACAATGGGGTAGTACTTTTTAAATGAATATGAAGAAGATTAAGGAGAGTAAAAATTTATCACATCTTTGCAAGGAGTCTGCTGTAAAAAGCAGGCTTTTTGTATTATTATCATTATGAATATATCAATTAAATAGGAAGAAACAATCCATATCAAGATGGACATAATTTAGTAGTAATTAAAAAGTAAAAAAACAAAAAAATGCTTTAAGTATGTTTTCCAGAAACTTGCAGGCAAATTTATGAAAACTGTGTTACAAGTTAATGGTTTTATATAAAAATAGTTATAAAAGCATAGAAATATAAGAATTTGAATGAAATGACGAATGTGATTGGAAAAGCTTTAGAAATTCTATGCAATTTTATGGAAATAGTTCGCGTTGAGTGAAAGGGTGCCATAAAATAAGTTAGAATTTCTTAAGCTTTGTAATGAGCCGAGGAATGTAATGAAAATCTTATATTTCTATGCTTTTAGAAATTTATCCTTTTAAAACCATTAACCTGTAACTGTTCAATTATTTTAAATAAAACCAATATTGACAAAAATAAATAAATTTAATATAATACACTGTGTCGAAAAAATAAGGAAAGGAAAGAAATAAAAATGGATAAAATACTAGTATTTGGACACAAAAATCCAGACACAGATACAATATGTTCAGCAATAGTAATGGAAGAAATACAAAATAAGATGGGATTAAATGTAGAGGCAGTTAGATTAGGCGAAATAAATAAAGAAACGGAATATGTATTAAATTATTTTAATGTAAAAGTGCCAAGATTAATTGAAAAAGTAGATGAAGGTCAAGAAGTAATGTTAGTAGATCATAATGAATTTAATCAAAGTGTAGATGGAATTGAAAATGCAAAAATAACAATGGTAATAGATCATCACAAAATAAATAATTTCTCTACAAAAGAGCCATTAATGTATTATGCAGAGCCAATAGGTTGTACAGCGACAGCCATATATAAATTATGCATAGTCAATAATGAAGAAATATCAAAAAAAATGGCAGAATTAATGTTAAGTGCTATAATATCAGACACATTATTATTTAAATCACCAACAACAACTCCTTGGGATAAAAAAGCGGCAGAAGAATTGGCAAAAATAGCAGAAATAGATATTGAAAGTTTTGGACTTGAAATGTTAAAAGCAGGAACAAATTTAGACGAATATTCAGAAGAACAATTAATAAATATTGATGCAAAAAAGTTTGAAAAAAATGGAGTAAATTATATTATTGCACAAGTAAATACGGTAAGTATAGAAGATGTTTTAAAAAGACAGCAAGAAATAGAAAAAGCGATAAATAAATGCATAGAAGAAAATAAATTAGATTTATTTATATTTACAATAACAGATATATTAAATTGCAATTCTGAAATTATAGCATTAGGAAATAGAATAGATATAGTAGAAAAAGAATATAAATTAGAAAATAATAGAGCATATTTAGAAGGAGTTGTTTCAAGAAAGAAACAATTGGCACCAATGATTGAAAAGAATATATAAATTGCAATAAAAGAAAGGAATGTTAAATTTTAAATGAAAAAAATAAAAAAAGCAATTTTATCTATGGGAATGGTAGGAATAATAGGAGTAATGCAATGTGCTACTAATTCTTATGCTACAACAAAAGGTATAGTAACAGTAGAAACAATAAGATTAAGGAGTGAAGCTTCTACAAGTTCATCAATAATAGAATTGCTATCACAAGATGATGAAGTAGAAATTATTGAAGATTTAGGTAGTTGGTATAAAGTAAAATATGATGGAAAAACAGGATATCTAAATAAAAAATATGTAAAAACAGAAGAAAACAATGAAAAAGAAGAAAATAAAACTTCTGAAAGTGAAAAATCAAATACTACAAAAAATGAAGAAACTAATAATGTAACAAATACTTCAAGTAGTAGTGAAACAACAGAAAATACAAGCGTAAATAATAATTCTGAAAGTACGAATACAACAACACAAAATGATGTAAATGCAGAAGAAGATAATATTATTCAAAGTGAAAGTACAAATACAGAAATACAAGAACAAGATACTACTAATAATTACATTGAAAATGATGTAACAAAAGACATTAAAGAAAGAGTATTTTCAAAATCAGAAAATGTAGAACTTATAAATGATGTTAAAGTAAGAATTTTGCCATTAATAAATTCAAGTAGTATAGATACAATAAAGAAAAATACAACAGTAAAAATATCTGAAGTTATTAATAAATGGTGTTATATTGAATCACAAGAAAATACAGGTTGGGTATCATGTACAGAATTGAACAATTCAATAAAATCAGAAAATAATAATGAAAGTGGTGTAGTAGGAGCTGAAAATGAAAGTACAGAAAATCAAGAAAATGTAGAAAATCGTACAGAAAATTCAGAAAATACAGTATCAGAAGAAGAAGCAACTACAAAAAACACTTCAGAAGAAAATGTAACAACTGAAAATACAGCAACTGAAAATAAAGTATCAGATACAAGCTCAGATGATAAAAAAGAAACATCTTTAAAAGAAATGAACAAAACTGGATATGTAAATGTGGGAACTGTTAATGTTAGAACTAAACCAGACATTTCATCTGATGTGGTTGATTGTTTATCACAAAATTCAAAAGTAACTGTATTAGGTGAAATAGATTCATGGTATAAAATAAAAACGAATTCACTTGAAGGGTATATTGCATCAAAATATATTTCAGATAAAAAGGTAGAAGAAACAACATCAAGAAGTGCAACAAAAGCAAGAGAAAGTGAAATTACTGATAGTGAAGAAACTACATCAAATGATGAAGCAAATACTTCTGGAACATCAGGAAGTGGTGTCGTATCTTATGCTAAACAATATTTAGGATACAAATATGTATCTGGAGGAGCATCACCTTCAAAAGGGTTTGATTGTTCTGGATTTACATCTTATGTATATAAACATTTTGGAATATCATTAAATAGAACTTCATCAGCACAATCTTCAAATGGTACAGCAGTATCAAAAGCAAGTTTACAACAAGGAGATTTAGTATTATTTAAAGGAAGTTCTGGCTCATCAATTGGTCATGTAGGAATTTATATAGGGGGAAATCAATTTATACATGCAGCAACTCCTTCAAAAGGTGTAATTATATCATCTTTATCTGAAAAATATTATTCAACAAGATACGTAACAGCAAGAAGAATTTTACAATAAGTAAAGTTATTAGTTTATAATTGATGAAAATAATATAATTTTTATCTAAACTAGATATAATGAACTTTAACTAAAATAAAAAAGGAGTAATTTTGAAAAGACCAATATTAATAATAACATTAGGATATATATTAGGAATTTTAATGGGGCTATACTGTAATAAAAGTATAGTCCCTCTGTATATTATTTTAGTATTTATATATTTTTGTATTCATTTATATCGAAAAAGTATATTTAATGCAGCATTAAAAAAAGATAATACAATTAATCAAAAAGCAAAAAAATTAAAATTGTTTTCAGTAAAAAGATATTTAAGATATTTAAAATTATTTCTAAAAAGAAGTGTATTAATATTATTAATGATAGCTTCGATTATTTCAAATTTTCAAATTCAATACTTAAATAATAAATATAAAACTATATATCAAGAAAAAGACGTACAAATAGTAGCAACAATTGTGTGTAATAAGAAGGAAAATGAATATACAAATACATATAAGATAAAAGTAGAAAGTTTAAATAAAAATAGAAAATATGAAAAAATATATTTATTCTTAAATACTAATAAAAATATAAATTTAGATTATGGTGATAAAATAGAAGTTATAGGAACATATAAAGAACCTGCTTCTCAAAGAAATTATAAAGGATTTGATTATAAAGAATATTTGAAAACACAAAAGATATATGGAACAATAAATTCTAAAAATGTAAAGAAAATTAGAGAAAATAATTGTAGTATTATTATGATGTTGTCAAATAATATTTTTTTAAATATTAAAAAAAATATAGAAAATTTATTTAAAAATGCGGAATTAAGTGATTTATTTTTAGGTATAATGCTTGGATATACTGAAAATATTGAAGAAGAAACAAAAAATAATTTTAAAAATAGTAGTATATCACATATTCTAGCAGTTTCGGGAATGCATATTTCATATATTATTTTAGGATTAACTTTAATATTAGAAAAAAGTATAGGAAAAAATAAAAATAGAATATTTATAATTTGTGTTTTAATAATATATATGTTTATAACAGGGTTTACTCCATCTGTGGTTCGAGCGGGTTTTATGGCAATAATTACATTATTTTCAAAATTAATACATAGAAAAAATGATATTTGTGTAACAATGTCATTATCAATGCTTATTTTATTAATATATAATCCATTTCTTATGAAAAGTACAAGTGTGTTATTATCTTTTGGAGGAACAATTGGAATTATATTGTTAAACCAAAATATAAAAAATATGCTTCAAAATATAAAAAGAAAAGAAAAAATAGGTCAATTAAAAGTACAAGTAAAAAATGATAATAAATTAATTATAAAGATAAAAGAAATTTTATCTGTGTCAATATCTGCACAAATTTTTATATTACCAATTATGATTTTATATTTTAATACAGCAAGTATATCTTTTTTTATAACAAATTTATTTGTAAGTTTTATAATAGGAATAATAGTAATAATGGGATTTATACTAATTCTTAGTTCATTTATTAATTTGCAATTAGCATTAATTATTTCATATATTTTAAAAATATTAATTCAACTTTTAATATTTATTTCTAAAATTGGAAGTATGCTTCCTTTAAATAAAATTTATATAACAAGACCTAGTATTTTTTCAATAATAATTTATTATATGTTAGTAATTTTATGTAATTATATTTATTCAATTCTAAAGTCAAATAAACTGACGGTATTTCAAACAAGAATAAAAAATTTATTAATTATTTTGAAATATAAATTTCATAAAATGATTTTAAAAATAACGTTAATTATTATAATTATAAATATTGGAATAGTAATATTACCTCAAAATTTAAGAATGTATTTTATAGATGTGGGACAAGGTGATTCTACCTTAATAATAACTCCAAAGAATCATACTATTTTAGTAGATGGTGGGGGAAATACCAATACATCATTTGATGTAGGCGAAAAAACTTTAATACCGTATTTATTAGCTAGAAAAGTCAGAAAAATAGATTATATGATAATATCTCATTTTGACCAAGATCACGTTCGGTGGTTTGATTACAGTTTTACAGGAACTAAAAGTAAATAATGTTATTATAGGTAAGCAGTTTGAAAAAACGGAAAATTATGAAAAATTTTTGCAAATTGTAAAAGAAAATAAAATAAATGTCAAGGTTGTTGTTGCTGGTAATAGGATAAATATTGAAGATAATATATTTATTGATATATTGTGGCCTAAAATAGATAAAAAAGTTTCGGAAAATTCAATAAATAATAATGCTCTAGTTTGTAAATTAAATTTTGATGAATTCAAGGTCCTATTTACAGGGGATATTGAACAAGAAGCAGAAAAAATATTGGTTTCTAAATATCAATATAATAATATTTTAAAATCTAATATTTTAAAAGTTGCTCATCATGGCTCAAAAACATCTTCTACTAAAGAATTTTTAGAATTGGTAAAACCTGAAATTTCGTTAATAGGGGTTGGAGAAAATAATACTTTTGGCCATCCTTCAAATAATACTTTAGAAAATTTAAAAAGCATTGGAAGTGATATTTTTAGAACTGATTGTAATGGAGAAATAAGTATTTATACAGATGGTAAAAAATATAGTGTAAAAGAAAAAATTAATACTAAATAAAGCTTTGTTATTGATTAGCTGTGATAAAAAATATTGTAATTATGACTAAATTAGGATTTACTTATAACAAAAATATTTGCAGGGTGTTGTAAAGTAAGTAAAAATATGGTAAAATTATTATGTAAATGAAATGAGATTAGATAAATTATTTTGAATATGTTTAAATAATCTGACATTAATTACAGAACACTGTTGTTCTAAGGTTTAGTTATAATAAAAAGGGAGGATAGTAAATATGAAGTTGGAAAAATTACCTGTTGTATATACTGATGAAAATGATAGACATAGAGAATTTGGAGAAGAAGGTATTAGTGATGTTTTTAAACAATTTAGTAGAATGGGATTGTTGTCTAGTGGTGAAAAAAGAAATGTGTATAGAAAGGAAGGCAATTGTTTAATAGTATTTACAACAGATGAATTGAAGGATTTAAAAACATCTTATGCAGGCAGAAATGTTGATGGTCAAAATATTGCATTTGTAGTTCCTACAAGTGATTTACCATTGCTAGCATTATCAAAAAGAACAGAATTAAGTTTAGAGGATAATACTCCTTTAATAGAGGTGTTGGAAAAAGGTTGGTCATATATTAGTGATAAAAGAAAAGTTTGTATTCCATTTGAAGAAAAACAAAAAGTGCAAGAAAATAAAATGGAAACTGATTTTGCAAATTTAACTCTTGAGTGTATGAATGAATTGTGGATGAGTGATGAAGGATATATTTTTAATATTGTTTCTAATGATAAGAAGTTAAATATACCAGAAACAATTAAGCTTTCATCATTATTTGCGAAAACACAGTATGATTTTCAAATTGAAAGTGTAGATAATATGATAAGTGCAAGTCCAGTTAAGATGAGTGATGAAGATAATATATGTATAACTTCTACTAATGATATATTACCACGAGGACTTACATTTGATATAAAAGATGGATTTTGTTCTAAAAGAAATATTGAAGAATTAGATAGATTTTATAACATATTTTGTTCTATGATATATGATAATCTTACTCATAATTTAAAAGTATTAGAAAACGAATTAAAAATTGCAATAAAAAAAGCCAAAAAAGCAAAAAATAATGAAGAAATAGATGAGATAATAAATAAGATTATGGATAGTGAAATTACAATTGACAGATTAAAGGAACAACAAGAAAACATTTCAAAATTTGCTAGGAAATTTGAACAGATTAGTTATAGAAGTAGTTTAAAGGTACAACAAGATGTAAGTGAAGAAAAAATGTCAACTGAAGTTGTAACAAAAGAAATACAAAAACCATTAAATGAAATAAATCGATAATATATACATAAAATGATTATATTGTGATACAATTAACAAAAGACTATGAGTACATATTTATGGATAAAAGAAAAATTAATAATTATATTGAATAAATGTTAAATAATTTAAAAATCTTATAAAAATGTATTTTTACGACCATTTTTAGCATATAAACATATAAAATTGGTCGGGAAACTTGACTTTTTTTTTAAAATCTAATAATATAATTATGGTGATAGTATGGAAAAAATATATAAAAGAGAAGATTATTTAAAAAAGATTCGTGGCTTTTATAATGATGATATGATTAAAGTTATATCAGGAATAAGGAGATGTGGTAAATCTTTCTTTTTAAAATCAATAATTCAAGAATTATTAGAAAATGGAATAAAAGAAAAAGATATTATTTATATAGAATTAGATAAAAAAGGTTATAAAAATATTAAAAACTCAAAACAATTAGAGAAAGTAATTGATGAAAAAATAGTTGATAATGATTTTAAATATTTATTTATTGATGAAATACAGAATGTTAAGGGATTTGAAACATTAGTAAACTCATACCGAGAAGAAGGAAATATATCTATTTTTATAACGGGTTCAAACTCATATCTTTTAAGTGGAGAATTAGTTACAAAATTAACTGGAAGATATATTGAGATAGAAATGATGACACTATCATTTTATGAATATATTGATATGAAAAGATTTTTAAATAAAAGTGTTAATGAAAATATTTATTTAGAATTTGAAGAATATATTAGAAATGGTGGTTTTCCAAAATCTCTATATTATGATAATTATGAAGAAAAAATAACCTACACTTCAAGTGTTATCAATCAAATTTTTGATAAAGATATAAAAACAAGTAATAGAATTAATGATAGAGCATTATTTGAAACAATAAAGAAATTTATAATAAATAACTTTGGAGCAGTTATATCTATAAAAAATATATATAATTATTTGAAAAAAGAAGTAAAAATAAATGTTGATAGAAGAACTATAAAAAGATATTTAGATATTTTAGAAAATGCTAAAATTATTTATTCTTGCGATTTATTTGATATAAAATCAAAATCAGTTTTAAAAGGAGAAAAAAAATATTATTTGGCAGATTTAAGTATCTATTATTCTCAAAATACAGATAATAGAATAAATTATGGACCAGTTCTTGAAAATGTAATTTACTCATATTTAAAAAGTAAAAATTATAGACTTTCTGTGGGTTATATTGGAAAGCTAGAATGTGATTTTATTGCAAGAGCAAATTATGATGATTACTATTATATTCAAGTTTCAAAAGATATTAGTAATAAAGATACTGAAGAACGAGAATATAGACCGTTTTATATGATTAAAGAATTATATCCAAGATATTTATTTACTATGGATTGGTTACTTCAAAAGAGAGATGGTATAAATCATGTTAATATAGTTGATTTTATTTATAATAATAAAAATTTATAAAAGTTATGTTATAATTTTAGTAAAGTTAAATTAACAGGAGATAAATCTTATGGAAAATACATTTAAGTATATGAAAAATAAACCGCAAGAATTAGATACAATTTTGAAAATGATAGAAAAATTAAATATAGCAAAATTAAATTATTCCATACAAGAATTACAAGCATTGAATATTTTAGTTGATGAAAAAAGAGATGAAAATAAAAGAATTTTAGTGGAAGCAAGAGATTATTTAAATATATGTGATGAATTATTAAATGCAAGAAAATATAGTAGCAGTAAATTAAGAAGACTATATAACAACAGTTTAGAAAAACGCGAAGTAGATGAGAACATAAATATCGATTTATCAGATTTGAAAAGTAAGATATATACATTAGCCGATTTATCTTTTAAAGCTAATAAATTAACAAAATGGGTTTGTAAAAGGGCAGAAGATATTATAATAGGAGAGAATAAAGAAAATGACAGTTTAAAAAAAGTTATAAAAAGATTAAAATTAATTTATAGAAGTTCCAATTCAGAAAGTACCAAAAGATTACCAGTAGAAGATGAATTATACAAATTAAGTAAAGAAGTAAATTCTAATGATTATAAAGGTTGGAATGATAATATTGAAGCTGGAATATCTAATGAAAATGTGATAAAGGCTATGTATAATGACTTGTGTCAAATTTGGAATGTAGAAAATGTATTATATGAAATAAAAAGTCAATTAAATACAGAGTTACTAAAATGTTTAATACAAGATAATTATAATGAGTTTAAAAATTGGGGATTTCATAAAGATGAAAAAGGTATGTTTGTTTTAGTTTTAGATCATAAGGAAATAGCAGAAAGATATGGATATCATATACCAGATTTAAATAGAGTATTAAGTGATGATTTAATAGAGCAAATTAAAAAGCAAAATCTTCAATTTGAATTTTCTTTTACAAATAGTGTAAGAAAAAATAGTTTAGATAGAATAAAAGAAAAGATTGATGGAAAGAGCTTTTTACAAGGGTATAAAACTAAATTAATTGATTTATTAAAAGAAGTTAATTTTGACAATTACACAGAAAATGAATATGGATTAATGTTAGAATTATATACATTAGGAAAATTTTTATCTGTAGGTACATATAAGAGAATTGCTCAAGAATATCCAGATTTAGAAAAAAAGTGTCAACAATTAAAAGAACTGGTTTCCCCATCAAAAGATAGTAAACAAGATTTGTCAAATATTAATGTAAAAGAATATCAAACAAAATATGAGAGAGATATTAAAGAGCAAATAGAAGAAAGGTTAGAAAAAACTAGAAAAATTTATATTCAATATGGTAGCAATCTAGATATAAATGCTTCTATATATGCACTAAGAAAGCATATGAGAGATGAATTTGGAATTTCAGATATTCAGATTGTTAAGATAGATGCAGGAGAACAAATAAATGATAAGGGGTTACTAATTGATGCTGGAACGCTAGAGGGAATAGAAGGTTTTAGTAAAAATTATAAAGGTAGAAAATCAATTAATGCAAATGTATTAAAAGCACAAAAATCTGCTTGTGGGGTGTTAAGTCAATATGGATTTGATATTCCTAGCAAGATTGTTCAATATGCAGATACTGTTATTTCTGACGAGAGAATTTTAATGCCAAGATATGGATTAAATATAATTAGATATTTAACAGGAAAAAAATTATTTGATTTTGCAAATGCTAAAAGAGAAGATGGAACTTATTTGATAGAAACGGAATTAACAGATGATGAATTAAAACAATATTCTACAATATCTTCTAAGTCTAATACAAATGTTGATTTGCTAAGTTTATGTAAAAAGAGAGAAGAACAAATAAAAAATGATATAAAAGAAATAAAGGATAATATACATATTATACATAGTGAAAATGGAGATAAATATGTAGCTGTAATAGATCATATGATAAATTGTGGAGCTATGATTTCATATTCTTTAGGATGTGATTATTATGTATCTATTGCAAGTAAGCAAGAAGATTTTGCAACTTCATCTTTAGATTTATATGAAACTGATAAAAATGTTCCTAAAGCAACTTTTACAGTAAATGCAAACCCAAAAAAGGGAGATGGAAAGTTACCAAAAGAATTATTAGATTATTGTGAACAGCTTAGAGATGAAGGGGAAAATGATGTATTGAAAATGGTTACAGTAAATGGAAAAAATGATGAAAAACCATTTATAAAACCTACTGGGGATATGGTAGTATTTGGAGGACCGAAAACTCCACATCTTTTTGTTACATTAAAGGAAGCTTTAGATGATGATATAGATATAAAAGAAGAAATTATGTACGAACTTACAGATAGACTTGAAGCAAAAGTAATGAAAAAGGATGAAAGAGAAGATGTTATAAAGAAAAGTATAGAACAGTGGAAAAGTATTAATGCTCAAACTCTATCTAAAATGATTTTATCAGATACAGTTCTTACTTTGAATGATGTTGAAAGTCAAGGTAGAATGATTAATAGTATAATAAAAGAAAAGGAAAGGGAGGAAAATGATATCACTTCAAACTAAAAATACATATTCAGAAATTTTTGAGTTAATGAAATATATAGATAGAAATGATTTAAATAAAATACCAGAGCAGGTATTAGTCGCAATAAAGGAAAATAGAAATGAAAGCTATGTGCCTAAGATTGATTTAGAAAATATAAATAATTCATTAAGTAAAGACACTCTTGCACTGTATATTTGGTTGTATAAAACATATATGGTTAAAAATAAACAAGAAGTGCAAGAAATAAATAAAATTTTATATGATAATGAAAATAAAAAAAGTATAGATGTTACATCTAATATTTTTAATAAAAAAATATTAGATGAAAAAGAAGAAGATAAAAAGGATAAAGAATTAATAGTCTATAAAGAAAGTTTTATAAAAAAATTAATAAATAAATTAAAAAAAATATTTGATAAAAGTAAAAGATAATAGAAGGGAATGTGATTAAAAGTGGCTATTAATTTAGATTATTATAAAGTATTTTATTATGTTGCTAAATATAAAAAAATCTCATTAGCGGCAGAAAAACTTTATATTTCTCAGCCAGCAGTAACACAAACAATACGAAAATTAGAAGAACAATTAGGCAGTAATTTATTTGTCAGAAATAAATCGGGAATGCAATTAACGGAAACAGGGAGAATGCTTTATGATTTTACAAGTCATAGTATAGAAATATTAGATAATGTAGAGAGTAGATTTAGTAAATATGAAAATTTAGAAATAGGAGAAATAAAAATTAGAACAGGTAGTAATGTTGCAAAAATGATTTTATATGATGCAATTGAAAAATTTGGAAAAGATTATCCAAATATAAAAGTTGAAATAGCTACTGGAGCTCCAAACCAGTCTATAGAAATGTTACATACTGGAGAAATAGATATGGTGTTAGTATATTTGCCATATGATGTTGAATATAGTAATTTGCAAATAACAGAGATTGGAAAAAAAGAGTATATATTTGCTATGAGTAAAAAGTACGAAAAAGAAAATAATGTTAGTATAAAAAATATTTCAGATTTAAATAATTATTCTTTAATTGTACCAAAGAAAAATTCAGCAATTAGAGAAATATTTGATAATAAATATAAAGATATTATAATTTCTCATCACTATGAAGTGGCTCAAGAGCAAATGAAAAAAGAATTTATTTTAAGAAATATGGGAATAGGATTTATTATAAAAGATGAAATAAAAGAAGAATTGGAAAATGGAAATGTAGTTGAAATAAAATTGCCTAATTCTAAAGTTGAAGGGGCATTAGGAGTTATTACGTTAAATAGTAAGATTAATAATTTTGCAACTAATAAATTATTAGAATATATGAAATGGACGAATACATAATATAAGTTTAGCTTATATTATGTATTCGTTTTTTGTATTTTACTTATAATTATAAAAATGTTATACTAATTATGTAAAATAAAAAAGAAAGGATTGAATTTAATTATGAATATTTTAAAAAATAATGTTGGAGATGAAAAAATAAAGAAAACAAAAGATAAGAAAGAGAATGTTAATTATAATGAAAGATATAAAAAAACGTTTGACAATTATAGAGATGCTTTATACGGAATAGATGGCCTTAGAAGAGATGGAGAAAATTCATTAATAAGAAATGATGTAAGTGTTGAAGATATTGAAAATTTAGACTCTAAAGAAGAATTTAATCATGCTGTATTAATGTATGAGGGTAAGGAAGAATTTGATAAAAAATGTTTTTTAGAAATTTTTGAAAAATTATATAATCATGAAATAATGGATTTATTATCTCATAATGATTATTATAATTTATGTGATGATAAAGATTTTATTATGGATTTAATGGAGTGTTCAGGGGCAGTATGTGAAATTGCTTGTTTTGCAACTAAAAAAGTAATTAAACAAATTTTAGAGGATAAAGAACTGTTACAAAGAATCGATAAAAAAGAAATATTAGTTAATTCTAATTTATGTGGAAATGACATTTTGTCAATATTTATACTTCAATTAATGAATTTTAAAGATTTAACTCAGGACAAAGTTTTTATGACAAATTTATTAAAAAATATATCAGATATGGAAGGTATGAATATAGGTAATGCTTCGTTTAATGGAGTTAATTTTATATTAAAAGAAAGATGTGAAGATATATTAAAAGAACAGGATTTTACTGAAAATGTATTTGATTTTTTAGAAGGAGCAGCTAATAATTCATATTTGGGTGCTAATACATCAATGAGTGAATTAGGTGAAGTAATGCTTACAACTCCTGAATTATCTTCAAATAAGGAATTAGCTGATAGATATGTTAATAACTTTAGAGTTTTATATAATATTGATAAAAGTTTAATTGAAAATGAAGAATTTATGGAGAAAGCATTGGAATATCAAGGATTATGTCTTTATGGATTTGAGTTACCTTCAAGTTTATATTCAAATACTAATATATTAGAAAATTATCTTAAACAAAAGGAAGATTTAGAAGGAATAAATTTTGATGTTAATAATAGTGTATTTGCAGAATTATTTGAAAAAACTTGGGGTGAGAGTGTAGATTATTGTATGAGAACGGAAATTGCTAATGCAATAGAGCAAAACAATAGAATTGTTGTAAATGAAGAAAATAGTTCAAAATATGATGATGCAATTGATGTGTTACAACAATGGGCAGAAGATAATGATTTAATAAAAATTGGTCATAAGTTAGATGTTGTTAAAGTTCCAAAAGGTGAAATCAAAGAAGGAGATTTAAATATTGGTAATGGAGAAAATAATAAAAATTGTATAGATGATAGCAAAGTAGGAGAAAGCACTATAATTTTAAATGGAGATACAATAACAGACACATTAAAGAAAATAGGAATTGATAATAGATTTTTGGAAAGAATTACTGATTTGGCTAATCAAAAAAAGGAATTAGGAGAAAAAGAAGAATCGGCAAAGGTACTTTTAGAACAATATGAGCAATTGCAACCTAATAATACAATTGATATTGTACAATAAAAAAGTAAGTTTATTGAGGAGGATTAGTATGTATAATACAGATTTTATAAATTATATAAAAATAATTCCTGATAAAAACAAAGAATATCTTTTAAAAATTCAAAATCAAATAGAAAAAAAAGGAATTAATCAAAAAGATATTTTTGAAATTACAAAAAATTTATCTGATAATCAAAAAAGAATGCTTGAATATTTATATATTAAACAAATAGAAGAATTGAAAAATAGCACAGAACAGTATAAGAAAAAAATAATTAATATAAGAAAAAAATTGAAAACAAAAAGCAATTAAAAAGGATATAAATAACATATAAAGTAAAAACAACATTATACTTTAAATTTATATAAAGATTAATAAAGGAAGGAGAAAAAACTTTATGAAAGTTTATATTGTTGATGAAGAATGGTATTCAGCAGATCAAGGAGAATGCAAAAATACTTCGCGTTCAATACATGGAATATATACACTTAGAGAAAAAGCTGTTAAACTTTATTCAGAATTGAGAAAGAAAAATAGAAAGTGGTCATATGGATATGATGAGATTCGTATATTGGAAGGAGTAGTAAATGGAAAATATGAAGAAAAAAATATAAGCAAAGAAGTTGATAGAGAATTAACAGTATTACAAGGTGAAAAAATTACAAGAGATATTTCAAAATTAGATGAAGAAAGATAAAAATAATTTATCAAAATTTATTATGTTTTATAACAATTGAATAGTTATTGGAAAGTTACAAGTTAATAGTTTTATATAAAAATAGTTTTAAAAGCATTGAAATATAAGATTTGCATTGAAATTCTTATATTTCAATGCTTTTTAGATTATATAGCGAAGAAACCATTATAATGACTATTGGAAAAAATTGGAAACAAAAAGCAATTGAAAAATGGTGCTAAAAATGGTATAATATAAGATATAAAGTAAAAAGGAGGGGAAGGCCTATGGATAATAAATTAATTAAAGGTTTAAGTATTACAGTGGCTAGCCTGGTAGTTATGGCAGGAAGTATCGCAATTATACCATCAAAAGTAAGTGCTAGTACAGATAATAATAAACCTAAATTAACGTATTGTGCACATGTACAAGATTATGGCTGGGACAAGATTTGCAAAACTGTTGGTGAAGTATCAAATTTAAGTGTGCAAAGTCCATCAATAAACGAAGTAGTAGGAACAGAAGGAGAATCCAGAAGGATGGAAGCTCTTGAAATTAATGTTGATGCGCCAAATGGGGTTACAGTAAAGTATCGTACTCATGTACAAGATTATGGTTGGATGGACTGGATTACAGCAGATAATAAAGTAGGAACATATTTTGCAGGAACCACAGGAGAATCAAGAAGAATGGAAGCTTTGCAAATCGCTGTAGAGGGAGATATAGACTATGAAATAAAATATCGTGCACATGTACAAGATTATGGCTGGATGAATTGGGTTAATGCTTGTAGTTCTATTAATACCGCAACACTTGAAATGGGAAATTATGTAGGAACAGTTGGAGAGTCAAGAAGAATGGAAGCTTTACAAATAGTTGTTGTTCCAAATAAGCATGAAGAAATAGAAGCTAGTCATACTCATAATTTTACTAATTGGACAACAAAAGTGCCAGCAACTTGTAATACACTTGGAACAGAAGAAAGAAAGTGTACAATTTGTGGAAAAACTGAAACACAACAAACAAGTGCATTTCATTCTTTAAAAGAGTATATGGTAGATACAGAATACATTGAACCAACTTGTACAGCAAAAGGTAGAAGATGTTCAAAGTGTAAAGTATGTGGACAAATATTCTTTGATTATACTGCTGATGAACTAGGTCATGATTGGGCAACAGATTTTACAATTGATAAAGAAGCAACATGCTTTAAAGATGGAAGTAAATCTATTCATTGTAATAGAGAAGGTTGTACAGCAAGAAAAGATGTAACAGTAATTAAAGCTTTAGGTAAACATGTTTGGAGAGAAGCAACAATAGAACCAACTTGTACTGAAGATGGAAAAAATATTATATATTGTGAAAATTGTGATAAAAAAACAGAGACAGTTATAGAAGCTTTAGGACATTCATTTAAAAATTATGTTTATGATGGTAATGCAACTTGTGAGAAAGATGGTACAGAAACTGCAAAATGTGAAAATAAAAATTGTAAAGAAAAAGATACTCATATTAAATATGGTACAAAAACAGGTCATACTTTGCCAGAAGGAGAAGGAGTGATTGTAAGACAGCCATCACAATGTGCTATTCCTGGTATAAGTAAAAAAATATGTATGACTTGTGGAAAAGCAGTATATACAGAAATTCCTGGACCTGGTCATACATGGAAAGAAGAATTAAAAAAATTTACAAATGAGTGTACAGGATATACAGAGTATAGAGAGTGTAGTAAATGTGGTATGCTAGATGTTGTAGGAAGAAGTACAAAGGAAGGCGGTCATACTTGGGATTCAGAAGACTATGTTACTGCTAAATGTATTGTATGTGGAATGAAAGCACCAAATTATACAAATAAATGGGCAGCAGAAAATCCAAATAGTAAAGAAAGAATTAGAGCAGTATGGTATGTTATGTATAAAACAAATTTAGAACAATCTGAAGCATTTGAAAATAATAAAAATCTTGATTGTGATTCTGTAATTGATGCAGAAGTAGAATTTGATAGAGAGGCACCAGCACCTAAAAAAGGTTTTAGATTTATTGGATGGTATAATGATGGTAAAGAAGTAACAGAGAATACAGTATTACATACTACATGGAAAGATTTTCAAAAAGTATTTGAAGCACGTTATGAAAGAATAGAAAATTAATATATAAGCTTAAGATTTTCTAAAAATATGTAATGTATAGAAAATCTTAAGCTTTTTAATATTATAGGAAAATTCTCTGAAGTTTTTATAATATAAAGAATTTCACAGAAAAATTGCTATGCAATTTTTCGCGGACGAACAAAGATGATGACTTTAAAATGTTCTAAACAGAGAAAATGTTAATAATGTTTCTTATAAATTATAGTACTTTCTTTATTGCATAAAGTATATTTTACTAAAAAATGTAAATACTAAAATAAAGATGTAAATAAGGAAGGAAATGTATGTATGAAGAAAAAATATATAATAATACTTTTGATATTAGCATTTTGTATAGGTTTAATTATTAGTTCTGTTATTATAAATAATACCAAAAGTGAAAATATAGAAAGTCAAATGAAAACGTCTAATGTAGATGATGAAAAAATTTCAGATGAATGCACTGATGAATATGAAGCTATGCAATTAGAACAAATACAAGAAACAACTTCTAGTGAGGTAAAAATATCTCCAAATTGTGAATTGGTATTAAATAAATTTTATTTACAATGCGAACATACAATTAGTGAAAATGTTGAATTACCACAAGAATTAATAAATATGACTGAAGATGATTTACAAGCATATTTTGATGACTGGGAAGTTTTTGAATTTTCAAGTAATAAAGTAGTTTTATATAAAACTTTTGAAGGACAATGTAATGAACATTATTTGCTTAAAAATATTGATGGAAAAATAGTTGTGTTTAAAGTGAAAGATAATGGAGAAACAGAACTTTATCAACAAACAGATATATCAACAGAGTATCTTCCAGAAACAGATTTAATAAATATGCAAAATGGAGGGTTAGAGATTTTTACTACACAAGAATTAAATAAGGTAATAGAGGATTTTGAATAAATCCTCTATTAAATTAACTTTAAGGGTAAACCACAGGCAATGTACTCTGCATAATATTTAAATAAAAATAATTTTTGTAGAGTATTGGAAAGTTTGTCTTTTTAAAAGAAAAATAAAAAAAATAGAGGAATATTAAGGCTATCCGAATTGTTCCTTATAAAATTAGAAATTCCTCGTACTTATCATACGAGGAACATGTATTCTTTCGTGCCGGTACACAATATAAAATATATTGCACGGCAAATGTATTCTAAATACATTATAATATATATT
>CANRBL010000007.1 GCA_947628835.1 uncultured Clostridia bacterium
TTGATGACATTCTTTGCATACAGCTACATTTTCGTATGTGTTTATTTCTATTCCTCTAAAATCTTTTATGTCCCTTTGTTCTATTTTATACTCTACTTCTTTTTTACAATATGGACAATATACTTTCATTTTAAATTTCATTCCTTTCCTGCTTTATTCAAAGGCACACATAGAAATGAAAGCCTATATCTTTCAAACTAACTTACCTCATCATATTTACCAAATTCATGTACTGACAAACAAACAGACTTTTCTATACTTTCAATTCTAATTTTTATATACAACTTCGTTTCTTCAAATAAAGGATCAAATTTAAATATCCACCCATGATATCGGGGATCTCTGTCTTGTTCTGGACCTGCAAAACAATCATCTACTGAGAGTCCTCTTATAATATCCTTAATATCTTCATTATTTAAGTTATAATTTCTCATAAATTCTATGTTTTTCTTTGTCCTGACAATAACAAATTTATCTCCATTATTATCATTGTCTACAATTTTTTTAATTTTTAGTAAATTCTGACTCTGTATCTGACCTCCTATAGTATTCATTATATGCCATCTCCTTTATTTGTGTGCCACTTTTTGATGGCATTTTTATTTTACCATGGTTACTATTATTAGTCAATACATTTTTATAAATTTTCTGAAGATTTGGTTACTAGTTAATGGTTTTAAAAGGATAAATTTCCAAAAACATTGAAATATAAGATTTTAATTACATTCCTCGGCTCATTACAAAGCTTAAGAAAATCTTAATTTCGTTTTTCCAATCACATTCGTCATTCCATTCAAATTCTTATATTTCAATGCTTATAAAACTATTTTTATATAAAACCATTAACTTGTAACTGAAATTATTACAGGCTAATGATTTTATATAAAACCATTATCTAGTAAACCGCTTTTCATAAAAGTCTCTCAAACTATTGAAAAAGATGACATTTTATATTATAATAGACCAATATTATAACGAAAAAATTTAATATATGAAATTAAAAGTAATATAAGATAGGAGTAATAAATGTATATTATATTTATAGACGAAAGTGGTCAACCTGGCGGATTTAATGTAGAAATTAATAAATTGGTCAAAAATACCAGCAAATATTTTATATTATCTGGATTTATTATTAATGCTGATGAAATATTACACATAGAAGAAAAATTAAGAAATATAAAATTAAAATATGGTTTGAATCCCTATCATGAAGTAAAATGGAACACGAGATATAAAGACATTGGAATAAATTTTAAAGAAATTATGAATATGAAAAAAGAAATTATGCAAATAATAAATAATTATAAAAATTCTGTTGTAGGAATCGTTATGGATAAAGAATGTTGCTATAAAAATAAACAATTTATTAAAACTCATAATGATTTATATGCAGTTGCACTTCACTTATTAATGGAAAGGTGTTGTATGCAAATAACAGATGAAAATGGAAGAAATACGATAATACCAGCTATGATATTTGCAGATAGTAGAAAAAATGATAGTAATAATAAATTAGATGTTGAGCTACAAAATTCTTATTTGAGAGCCAAAAATATGGGAACCTATTTTGTTAAATTTCCCAATTTTTGTGATACTCTAATCTTTGTAGATTCCGACTACAGCGCTGGAATACAAATAGCAGATTTTTGCGCTGGAGCGATATATCGCAAATATGAAAAAGAAGATGATACATTTTTTAATATTTTAAAACCTTCAATACGAACGCATAAAGGTAATATTATAGGAGCAGGCATTAAATTATATAAATAAAAAGGGAACGATGGGATTGCTTCAGCAATCCAACACACCTAAATGGGGTGCTACACCGTTCTTTTTTGTGATCTGTACTTTAATTATACAGTCTTTTTATACATTTGTCAACAAATGTTAACTTTATTTTATTCTAAAATTGAAAAATTATTCCTATTGTTTCTGCATTTTTTTGCTATTTTGAATAACCATCTATTAACATTTCTTCTAACACTTGCTCATAATTAGTAACTAGAGTTGCACCTTGTCTTATCAATTCATTTGTCCCCACAGAATTTAAAGATGTAATATTTCCTGGCACAACAAATACATCTCTGCCTTGTTCCAACGCAAAATCGACGGTTATCATTGTTCCGCTTTTCTTTTTAGCTTCTACTACAATTATTCCATTACTCAACCCACTTATAATTCTATTTCTTGCAGGAAAATTAACTTTTTCTGGTTTTGTACCAATAGGATATTCTGATAAAATGCAACCGCCTAATTCAATAATTTTATTTGCAATTATTTCATTTTCTTTAGGATATATCATATCCAATCCATTTCCCAATACTGCTATTGTTTTAGATTTTGCATAAATAGTCCCTATATGTGCATAAGAATCTATACCTTTTGCCAATCCACTAACAACATTAACACCTCTTTTTGATAAATTATATGCAAAATATTTTGCCATATTTTCTCCATATTTTGTACATTCCCTACAACCAATTATTGCAATAGAAACATCATTTAAAATTTTTTCATTTCCTAATACATATAGTACAACTGGAGGGTCATAAATATCTTTTAATAATTTTGGATATAGTTTATCATTTATAGTAATTATTTTGATGTTATGTTGTTTTATATATTTTAAATGATAATTTACACATTTCTTTATTTCATTATTTGTTATATTTTCAGCTATTTTCTCCCCTATACCATCTACATACATAAGCTGTTCTTTAGTTAAATTCCATATTCTTTCAGGTTTCTTGTACTTATTTAATAAATTTATTATTCTTCTACTACCTAAATTCTGTATTAATGTAAGCCAAACCCAATAAGCCTTTTCTTCTATAATCATCTATCCTTTCTATACTATACAAGCCCCTAATAAATTTATTTTATATTTTTTGCTGCTTTTATAACATTGTTCATAAGCATTGCTACTGTCATTGGTCCTACTCCCCCTGGAACTGGTGTTATATAGCTTGCTTTTTTTTCAACATTTTCAAAATCAACATCTCCTGTTAACTTTCCATCTTCCCCTCTATTTATTCCTACATCTATTATTACTGCCTTTTCTTTTATCATATCTGAAGTAATATATTTTGACTTTCCAATTGCAACAATTAAAATATCTGCATTTTTTGTAAATTCTTTTAAATTTTTAGTTTTCGAATGACACACAGTAACTGTTGCATTTTTATTTAAGCAACATTGTATTAATGGTTTTCCTACTATATTACTTCTGCCTATAATTACAACATTTTTTCCTTCTAAATCAATATTGTATTCTTCAAACATTTTTATTATTCCATAAGGTGTACATGATACAAATGTATCCTGACCTATTGATAGCTTTCCAATATTTATAGGATTAAAGCCATCAACATCTTTCTTATATGATATTGCTTCAAATGCTTTATTTATATCTAAATGTTTTGGAATTGGACTTTGTAATAAAATTCCATGTATATCTTTTTTATTGTTTAGTGTTTCTATTAAATCTATAAGTTGTTGTTGAGTAATATCTTCTTTTAATATATATTCTTCAAATTCTATACCGATTTCATCACATGATTTACTTTTATTTTTTACATATATTTTAGATGCACTATCTTCTCCAACCATTATTACAGCTAATTTTGGTAATATTCCTTCTTTTTTTAATTCTTCACATTCTATTTTTAATTGTTCTTTTATTTTTTTAGCTAATTCTTTTCCATTTATTATAACTGCCATTTAATAATATTCCTTTCTTTTACTTCATTCCTTATTATATATAAGTAGCCTAAGATTTTCTAGACCAAACCTCAATGCTAATTAAATTAGCAAAATAATTAAAATAGAAAATCTTAGGCTTTATAATATTGATATATTCTATTACTTGATTATTACAAGCAAATTGATTTTATGCAATACCATATTTTTTCTTAAATTTATCTGCTCTACCACCTGTTGTGTCTAATCTTAAATTACCTGTCCAAAATGGATGACATTTTGAACATACATCAACTTTTAGGTCTTTTTTTGTTGAACCTACTATTATTACATTACCACATGCACATGTGATAGTTGTTTGATAATATTCTGGATGTATTCCTTTTTTCACTATATTTCACCTCTTTTTCCTTTATGATATTTTTTCCACTCAATATCTTAACATATTTTTATATATATTTCAAGCTCTATTCATCTTTATTTTCATTTTTTTGTTCATTATACATATATCTTGCTGACATTTCTAATTCATCTTTTAATGATGTTTTATATACTAGTTTATGAGTTATATTAAACAGACACGCTATTATTAAAATAAATAGACCTATTTTTTTCCAATATTTTGCTAACATAATCATCTCTCCTAACATATATACTACTATTTTATTATACTATATTATTTGATTTTGTCAACTAGTTATGGTACTTTTTATTCTTCTGTATCTGTTGTTTCTTCTTCTGCACTTGTTTCTTCTTCTTCATCAGTTTCTTCTGTATCAGTCTCTGTTGTTATTGCATCTTGATTTATTCCATATTGATTATATAACCATGTAGAATAATCAAATGGTTCTAATTTTTCTTTTAATTTATAATCTACTCCATATGTTTCTACTCTTATAGAAGTAATAACTGGAGCTTCTTTAGGTGTACTTGCTTCTGCTCCCTCTTCTGCAGCTTCTACTTCAACTCCCTCTATAGCATGAACAACTTCCATACCTTCTATTACTTTACCAAATGCTGCATAATATCCATTTAGTGATGTATTTTCTGCTGTCATTATGAAAAATTGTGCACCTGCAGAATTATATGATTCTTCTGTTAAACTTGATGAATAAGATGTATAATCTGCTCTAGCCATAGAAATAACGCCTTCTTCATGTTTTAAAGTATTTTTATTGAATCCATTTGCAATAAATTCTCCTTTTATAGAATATGGTGTGTCATCATCTGTTTTTTCTAAATCTCCTATTGTTACACTACCAGTTCCATCTCCTGCTGAATCTCCACCTTGTATCATAAAATCTTTAACAATTCTATGAAAAGTTAATCCATCATAATATTCATTATTTGCTAATTGTATAAAGTTTGCAACTGTTTCAGGTGCCATATCTGGATATAATTCTATTTTTATTGTTCCAAAATTCTCAACTTCCATAGTTGCTATTGGATTTTCTACTTTAAATGTTGCTTTCTTATAATATCCAAAACATACTACTCCTATTAAAACTAATAATACTATTATTACGATAACTGTAATTATTGATTTATTTTTCATTTCATCACCTTATATAACATTTTTAATGCTATATTCCTTTCTCCATTATTTTTGGTTAATGGAACCATTATAACATTATATTTTCAAAAACAAATTGTTCTTGCATTCTCTTTAACGACTGTTTTATTGTTCTTGCTCTTATTTCACCAATACCATCTACATTATCTAAATCTTCTATATCTGCATCTAATATATGTTGAAAAGATTTAAATGAATGTACTAAATTTTCTACTATATTGCTTGGCATTCTAGGTATTTTATTTAAAATTCTATACCCTCTTGTATATACCGCAAGTTCATCATAATTGTCAAAACTTTCATATCCTAAAATTTTTGCAATTATTTGAGTTTTCATTAAATCTTCATGTGATAATTCTGAAATTTTTTGTATAACTTTATCTATATTTTTTTTCTTTCCTGGTGCAATGTAATCTTTTATTATAAGTGTTTCTTCTTTTTCTAAGCCACCTATTAATTCTTCTAATTGCATACTTACAAGCCTTCCATCTTCTCCGTAGTTCATAAATTTCTTTTTGAATTTCATCAACTATATTCATTACCATTTCAGCTCTTTGTATAGCTGTTAATACATTGTCCAAAGTTACTATATCATTAAATTCGTATTCATTCAATATATTTAATTTATTATCAAAAACTTTTTTGTATTTTTCTAGTGTTTGAATAGCTTGATTTGCTTTACTTAATACTATATCTGTTTCTTCTAATATGTATCTATCATTTCCTTTAAATATTGTTATTATATTTCTTCTTTGTGATATACTTATTACTAATTCTCCTGTTTGTTTTGCTGTTCTTTCTGCGGTTCTATGTCTTGTTCCTGTTTCTACTGTTTGTATTTCATGTGATGGAATTAATTGAGCATTTGCAAATAATATTTTTTTAAAATCTCCACTTAAAATAATTGCTCCATCCATTTTTGCTAATTCATATAATTTTGATGGTGTATAATCTTCATTTATGAAAAAACCTCCATCAACAACTTCTTGCACTATTTCCTTACTATCTGTAATTAATAATAATGCTCCTGTTTTTGCCCTTAAAATATTTTCTAAACCATGTCTAATAGGTGTACCTGGAGCTATCGTTTTTAATATTTCCGTTATGTTATCTTCCTCTTTATTTCTCAAAGTGTTACACCTCTTTCTGTTAATTTATACTAGCTATATTCTAATTTTTTTACTTTGTATTACAACTAGTACAATTTATAAGTTACTTTAAGCCTAGCTTTTGCATAGCTTCATTTACATTTTTCACACCTATTATATCTAATTTATACTTTTCTTTCAAGACTTTTTTGTTATTTTCTGGAATTATACACTTTTTAAATCCTAATTTTTCTGCTTCTTTTAATCTTTTCTCTATTAAATTAATTCTTCTAACTTCTCCTGTTAATCCAACTTCTCCCATTATAACTACATCTGAAGGAATTGGGATATTTTTAAAACTTGATGCTGATACACACACTATGCCTAAATCTATTGCAGGTTCATTTATTCTTATTCCTCCAACTACATTGCAATATACATCTTGAGAACCTAACATAAGACCTGCTTTTTTTTCTAATACTGCAATAAGTAATGCTAACCTGTTATAATCAATTCCATTTGCCGTTCTTTTTGGTATTCCAAAGACACTTTGGGCTGTTAATGCTTGCAATTCAACAAGTAATGGTCGTGTTCCTTCCATACTCGCTACTATACATGAACCAGATGGATTGTCTTCCCTTTCTGATATTAATATTTCAGATGGATTTTCGATTTCACACATTCCTTCTTGTTTCATTTCAAACATACCTATTTCATTTGTTGAACCAAATCTATTTTTTACACCTCTTAAAATTCTATATGAAAAATATCTTTCTCCTTCTAAATATAATACAGTATCTACCATATGTTCTAATACTCTAGGTCCTGCTATATTACCATCTTTGGTTACATGGCCTATTATAATTGTTGTTATTGCTCTCATTTTACATACTCTCATTATTTGTGATGTTATTTCTCTTACTTGGCTCACACTTCCTGCAGCTGCTGATAATTCATCAGAATACATTGTTTGTATTGAATCTATTATAACTAATTTTGGATTTAAATCTACTATTGCTTGATTTACAACCGATATGTCAGTTTCTCCTAAAAATAAAATGTCATCATTACTAATTTTCATTCTATCAGCTCTTAATTTTATTTGTTCCGCTGATTCTTCTCCTGAAACATAAAGAACTTTTCCTTCTCCCTTTACTTTATTACATAACTGCAATATTAATGTTGATTTTCCAATTCCAGGTTCTCCTCCTAATAATATTAGCGAACCTTTGACTAAACCTCCTCCTAAAACTCTATCTAATTCTTCAAATCCAGTAGATGTTCTTTCACATTCTTGCCCCTTATATGTATTTAATGGTTGTGGTATGTTATTGACTTTTATGTCACTTTTATTCATATCAGTATATTTTTCCACTTTTTGTTCATAAAAAGTATTCCAACTATTACAAGCTGGACACTTTCCTAACCATTTAGCCGATTCATATCCGCATTCATTACATACAAATATTGTTTTATTTTTTGCCATTATTTTTCCTTTCTTTTTTATTTGATAATATTTCCTTTGAACTAAAATATATAATTTTGAAAAAAGCACAATGGAAATAATTGAGCTTTATAGTATTCCTTATAACTTAAAAAATCAAACCTTGTAGTAAGGTAATATCTACAAAATTTGACATTTTAAATATTATTAATTTTTATTTCTTTTTACCAAATTTTATTTCTTGAAATAAGAAATCATGAACTTTTTCCCATGTGATTTCTTGATATAAGAAATCATTTACTTCTTTTTCAACTTTCTTTTGATATGGTGTTAATTCTATTTTTACTTCTCTAAACAATACTGATTTTAGTTTTGACCAAAATGTATTTTTTATTGGTAAATTATTGCCATTTATATTATAATTTTGTTCTGCATTTATTGTATTTTCAAAATTTCCAATACCATTAAATGTATTTTGTGTTTGCCCTACATTGTTTATTCCACCATATACATTTGCCTGATTTTGCCCTACATTATTTACTTCACTATATATATTATTTACTCCATTAAAACTCTTTGCTTCAACTTGTCCTAATTCTTCTCCTCCATTATTATTTCCATAATTAAATATATTATAGTTATTATTTTCATTGGCCATTGATAATTTCCTCCTTCGTATATTGTTATTCTAATACTCTACTTATACTATATTACTTGTTTATAATCAAGTATATTTAAAAAATTATATATTATTTTTTGTTTACAAAATTATTACAAAAATATTACACTTGTTTTTAATCTAGTTCACCATATATATAATTTTCTTCTGGAATAGTTAATTCAACAATTTCTATTTTGTTTTCTAAATTTTGTTTACTTTTTACTTTTACTAATATATAGTTTGCTGTATGACCTTTAAATATATCTTTTTCTTTTTCTTCAAATAGTACCTGTACTTTTTTTCCTATATAACTTTTATTATATTCAGATTCATTTCTGTTTGATAATTCTATTAATTTTTCACTTCTTTCTTCTTGTGTTTGGCCATCTACTTGATTTTCCATTACTGCTGCTTTTGTACCTTTCCTTTTAGAATATTTAAATATATGCATTTTATAAAATTTTATTTCTTTTAAAAATTGATATGTTTTTTCAAATTCTTCTTCAGTTTCTCCTGGAAAACCAACTATTATATCAGTTGTTAATATTACATCATCATAATACTTTCTTAGTAAATTGACTACTTCTTCAAATTCTGATGTAGTATATTTTCTATTCATTCTTTTTAATGTTTCGTTACAACCGCTCTGTAATGATAAATGAAAATGATGACATATTTTATTCAACTTTATTAGTCTTTTTATAAATTGCTCTGTAATTAATGTAGGTTCTATTGAACCTAATCGTATTCTTTCTATTCCATCAATTTGATTAATTTCTTCTAATAAGTCTATTAATTTATATTCTTTTTTAAAATCTTTACCATAAGATGCAATATGTATTCCTGTTATTACAATTTCTTTTATTCCTTGCTTAGAAATATTTTTTATTTCTTCTATTATACTTTCTGGTAATCTACTTCTAACTCTTCCTCTTGCATATGGTATTATACAATATGAGCAAAATCTATCACAACCATCTTGCACCTTTATAACTGCTCTTGTCTTTTCTGTATATGAAATATTACCGAAATCTAAAAATTCCCTTTGATACATTACATCTGTTACTATGCTTTTTTCTTGCATATTTGAATATTTTTCTACATATTTAACTATTTCATTTTTCTCATTGTTTCCCAATACTATGTCTATTTCTTCAATTTTTTCCAATTCATCTTTTGCAACTTGTGCATAACATCCTACTGCTACAACTAATTCTGCATTTTGCCTAATTTTTCTTAGAACTTGTCTTGACTTTCTGTCTGCTATATTTGTTACAGTACAAGTATTTACTATACATATATCTGCTTTTTCTTGTAATTTTACTATTTTATACCCATTTTCTATAAATTTCTGTGCCATTGCATTTGTTTCATATTGATTTACTTTGCAACCTAATGTATAGAAACTTACTGTTTTCATTTTTTATTCATTCCTTTCTTGCTTTGCTCAAAGGTACATTGTATATATGAAATTATTTTTTACATACTTTGCAATTATATATACTTTATTTATTGAAACCTTTTTATCTACGATTATTGGATTCTAAAGTGTCTAAATTATCTAACGCTTTACCTGTTCCTAAAGCCACACATGACACAGTATCTTGTGCTATCATTACACTTATCCCTGTTTTTTCCTGTAATAATTTGTCTAAACCATCTATTAAACAACCTCCACCTGTCATATATATACCTTTGTCGCTTATGTCTGCTGCAAGCTCTGGTGGCGTTCTTTCTAATACTGAATGAACAGCATCTACTATCATCATTGCTGGTTCTATAAGTGCTTCTAGCATTTCACTGGAATGAACTTTTATGGTTTTTGGTAGACCTGTTATTAAATCTCTCCCTCTAACTTCCATTTCCATATCTTGAATTTTAGGATATACACACCCTACATTTACTTTTAGTTCCTCAGCAGTTCTTTCTCCTATCATAATATTATGTTTCTTTTTTATATACTTAACTATGTATTCATCAAATTTATCACCAGCAACTTTTAATGATGTATTTACAACTGAGCCTCCTAATGATATTACTGCTATATCTGTTGTTCCTCCCCCAATATCTACAACCATATTTCCACATGGTTTTGCTATATCTATTCCTGCTCCAATAGCTGCTGCTATTGGTTCTTCTATTAAAAATACTTTTCTCGCTCCTGCTTGTGTTGCAGCATCAATTACTGCTTTTTTTTCAACTTCGGTTACTCGAGATGGAATACAAATCATTATTCTTGGAGCAAATAATGACTTTCCACATACTTTTGTTATAAAGTATTTCAACATTTTTTCTGTTACTGTATAATCTGATATTACACCTTCTCTTAATGGTCTTGTTGCTATTATATTTCCTGGTGTTCTACCTAACATTCTCCTCGCTTCTCCTCCAACTGCTACTACTTCTCCTGTGTCACTATCTACAGCAACTACTGATGGTTCTCGTAAAACAATTCCTTTTCCTTTTACATATGCAATTACTGTTGCAGTTCCTAAATCTATACCTATATCTTGCCCAAAGCCAAATTTAAACATATTAAATTTCATTCCTTTCCTGCTTTATTCAAAGGCACACATAGAAATGAAAGCCTATATCTTTCAACCTATCTTTTCCCTCGCCATTTTTTATGGCTTTTTTATTACAATTGTGTTACGATTATATTACATGCTAATATAAATATCAAGTAAATTTTTAAATTTTTCCTTTTAAATACCACATATGTTCAGAAACTATTTTTAATTCTATAATAGTATCTACCAAATCTTTTGAACCTTCAAATACAACAACTTTATTGCTTCCAGTTCTTCCTGTTAACATATTAGGATTGTTTTTACTTGTTCCTTCTACTAATACTTTTTGTATTGTTCCTATGTATTTTTTATTATTTTCTTCAATTTGACTTTCTACAAGTTCTTTAAGTCTATCAAATCTTTTATGTTTTATTTCTTCTGGAATTTGATTTTCCATTTTATCTCCTAAAGTTCCTACTCTCCTTGAATATATAAACATATACACTTGCTCAAATTTTACTTTTCTTACTACATCAAGTGTTTCTTCAAAATCATCTTCTGTTTCTCCTGCAAAACCTACTATAATGTCTGTTGATAATACTAAATTAGGTATTTGTTCTTTCATTTTTCTTACTAATTCTAAATATTGTTCTTTTGTATATTTTCTATTCATTATTTTTAACATATTTGTACTTCCAGATTGTAATGGCAAATGTATTAATTTGCATACTTTATCGCAATCTCTTATGGCCTCTATAACATCATCTGTAAAATCTTTTGGATGTGGTGAAACAAATCTTATTCTCTCTATACCTTCAATGTTATTTACATCTCTTAATAAATTTGCAAACTTATATTTTATTGTTTTTCCATTTTTGTTTATTTCTCCACCATCATATGAATTTACATTTTGACCTAATAAAGTTATTTCTTTATACCCATTTTGTGCAAGTTCTTTTACTTCTTTCAAAATGTCTTCTGGCTTTCTACTTCTTTCTCTTCCTCTAACATATGGTACTATACAATAACTACAAAAATTATTACAACCATACATTATAGTAACAGATGCTTTTATTTTACTATCTCTTTTTATAGGTAGATTTTCATATATTTCTCCATCTATATTTATTATATCATCAATTTTATTTTTTTCTTTTATTGATATATAAAGGTCTTCCGGAAATTTATGTAATGTATGAGTTCCAAAAATTATATCAATATATGGATATGATTCATGCAATTTATCTGTTATGTGTTTTTCTTGCATCATACAACCACCTATTGCTATTATAGTTCCTCGCTTTTCTTTTATTCTCTTCAATTCACCTACTTTTCCAAATAGTTTGTCTTCTGCATTTTCTCTTACACAGCATGTATTAAATAATGCTAAATCCGCTTCTTCTGCATTTTCTGTCTTTGTATATCCCATTTGTTCTACCATTCCAGATAATTTTTCAGAATCATTTTCATTTAATTGACACCCCATTGTTAAAATTGTATATTTTAATTTTTTTCCTTTGTTCATTTCCTTTACTTTTTCTATATATTGTTTTTGAATTTCTACTTCATTTACTTTGCTCATACTTATGCTCTTTCCTTTCTAATTAACAATTATTTAATACATCAAATTTTAAAGATATCTAATTTTCAAAAAAAATCTGTATGCCTTTTTATAATTTCAAAATAATTCATCTATTTTATATTCTTTTTCTAATTTTTCATTAAAATATAATTTTGTAATTATTTCTAATTCTTTTTTGCATTCCTCATCTAAATTAAATGAAAATAATTTTTTAGGCGGTGACATTACTATATATTTTATTGCTGTTTTTGTTCCTTCTTTCATTGTGATACAACTTTTATCTTGTTTCATACATACTTCACATTTAAATCCATTATCTTTTATACTAAATGCTGTTAATTTTTCCTTTTGCTTACAATTAGTACATTCTTCTATTCTTGGTGTAAATCCTAATATACATAGTAGTTTCATCTTGAATATACTTAATATCAAATTTAAATCTTTCTCCGTTTCTGATATCATATATAATGTATTTAAAAACAATTGTAGTATTTTATAACAATTCTGATTTTCTTCTGTTACATCATATATTATTTTCGTAATATGTACTGCATATTTTAACTTGTCCAAATCAGTTCTTAAATTATAAAATACTTCTATTGTTTCACATGAATTAATGTTATATGTATTTGCTCCTTTGTACATTATGTATTCACCAAAGCATAAAAATTGACTTCCAGCTAAAAGAGCACTTTTTGGTCTTCGTGCTCCTTTTGCTGCACATGAAATTTTTCCTAGTCCTGGTGTTAACATTGTTAGCATTTTGTCAAAATCTCCCATATTATTTTCTGCTATTATTATCCCATTCATTTTTATTGTACCCATTTTGTTCCACCTTTTGAATATTCTTTTCTATTTCTTCTAATTGCTTAAATTCTAAAAATGAATTTATATCTCCTGTATTTTTAAATGTATTCCACGCTATTTTTTTTATCATAATATCACTCCTTTGTTTAAAGCTTTTGCTTTAAACTTATCTTTAGCATTTTTTTATTTTATTATTCATCTTAAATAAACAAATCCATAAAGGTTTTAATTTATTATTGTTTTAATTTGAATTTTTTTACTATCGCGTCATTATCTAACCAATCTTCTTTTACTTTTACCCATGTCTTTAAATTAATTTTTGTTCCAAAATTTTTTTCCATATCTATTCTTGCCATTCTTCCTATTCTTTTTAACATTTCTCCGTTCTTTCCTATTATAATACCTTTATGAGAATTTCGCAAGCAATAAATCGTTGCTTCTATATCATATATTTCTTCTTTATTTTTATTTTCTCTAAGCTCCATTTTCTCTACTTCAACATATATACCATGTGGTACTTCTTGTTCTAATACTATTAATGCTTTTTCTCTTATTGTTTCTTCTGCAAGTTGTCTTAATGTTTGGTCTGTATATTCTTCAATATCATAATATGCTGGACCTTCTTTTAGGTTCTTTTCTATTTCATCTAAAATAATATCTTTATATTTTTCTTTTATGGCTGATATTGGTATAATTGCTTCAAAATTATATTCTTTTCTATATATTTCTATTAATTTTAATAATTTTTCTTTTTGTACTAAGTCTATTTTGTTTATTATTAATATTGTTTTTTTGTTTGCTTCTTTTATTTTTTCTAAAATTCGTCTATCTCCTCTTCCTATTTCTTCACTTGTTGCTTCTATTATGAATATTATTTCATCTACTTCACTTATTGTTCCAAATGATGTTTCTATCATTGTTTCATTTAATTTTGTTTTTGGCTTGTGTATTCCTGGTGTGTCTATTATTACTATTTGCGAATTTTTTCTATTTATAATTCCTCGTATTGCTGTTCTTGTTGTTTGCACTTTATTGGCTATTGCAGCAATTTTTTCTCCTACCAATAGGTTTGTTAATGTGGATTTTCCTACATTGGTTCTTCCTATTATTGCTACAAATCCTGATTTGAAGTTCTCCATTTATTTTTTCCTTTCTTATTTTCTTACTTATAGTTTACTACTATAAGTATTTATTCTCGTAATTCTATATTATTTTTATCACAAATTTATGAATTATGCAATATATATGCAATTAAAACAGAAAATTACGTTACAAGTTAATGGTTTTATATAAAAATAGTTTTAAAAGCATTAACTTGTAACAAAATTACTGCAATTATAAACAAAAATAAAAACTCAATTTTGCCATATCTGTTGCAGAATTGAGTTTTATTATTCTTTAATTATAATTCTAATATATCTCCATCATTTGGAAATTTTACACTATCAATTCCATTAGTATCATAATCAGCTCTATGAATAGCATAAAATTTACAATTAGGGTATTTGGCATATAATTCTTTATAATCTTCCAATCCCATGTGCATTTCTGTTGTTTTCAACCCTGTTACATCTGAAAACATATAATTTGATATGTTACACATTTTATAGTAGTTATCACAAAAACTTGTATCACATGCATATGATATTTTTTTATTTTCTTTTTCTAAAACATATCCATTAATAGGTAAACATTTTCCATGTTTTAATGATAAGGCTGTTATCTTAAAATCGTTCGTACAGTATTCTTCTGCATTATTTAATTCTATAAATTCAATATTGTATTTCTCTTCTATATTATCGTACTTATGCTCATTTCCATCACTATGTGTAAATTTCATTAAATCTATTGTTTTCTTTCTTAATCCTGTTGGTCCTATAATAGTAATTTTATAGTTTTCTGTTTCTTTTCTTATTTCTCTACCAATTAGCAAATTTGGAATATCTAAAAAATGATCTGCATGAAAATGTGATATTACTAAATATTTAATTGATTTTGCATAAATTTTCAGTCTTTCTATCTGTTTTACTGTTCCCATACCTATATCAAATAATATATCATCTACCAATATACTTGTATTACACCTAGTTGTACATCCCATAGTTCCTGTACCTACAAAAGTTATTTTCATCTCTTTTTCACCTCTTTTCAAATTTAAAAATTATACTTATATATCTTGCAACATTCATTCTTTAGCTCCTTATATAAATACAATTCGTTTTAATTTTATGCTACTTTTATTCCTGTATCTATTACCTCTTGTATAAAAGGAGTTTCCACATTGTCGAAATCTGCTACTTCAATTAAATGTGGCTCTATACGATAATCAATATTTCTTCTTAATTTTTTTAAATTTAATTGCTCATCAAAAATATCATTACATTTTAAATCGTCAGTAATAATAGCAATATCTATATCACTATCTTCATGATTTGTTCCTTTTGCATATGAACCAAATAAAATAATAGCCTTTACCTTATAATGTGCTAAAATTACTTTGACATATTTCTTTACAATATCCATTATTTCTCTATCAATAATTCTTTCAACCATTTTCTCAACTCCTTTATATTTTTTATCCATGTATTAGTATATTCATCTGTGCATTTTAATTCAAATGTATATTTATAATCTCCATATCTCGCTTCCATATTAAAATCAGAAATAGTTTCAAACATATCTTCTTGTTTTTCAGTTAATTTCATATTCATTTTATTTGCTAAATAAGCTAATTCATGTGTTCTAGGTGCATATGGGGAGCATTTTTATTCGTTTTAGCATAATATGCTTTTAATAGTTTCTCTATAACCATTTGTCCAAAAAATAGACAATATGTATTTCTTTTTTTCTCTTTTAAATCTAGCATAACATCATAATCATTATCAGAACTTTTTATCCAATAATTCATCAAATCTATATTATTCATAACTTTCCTCTCTTTCAATACGTTTTTATTATACCATTAAATTTAAAATTTTACTATATATTATTGATAATTTCTTGTTAAAATATAAAATAAAATCTATGGTCTCTCTTAAACAATTCTAAGTTTTTCCATAGATTTTATTAAATTATTTTTTTGTTTTTTTATAATTTATATATCCTCTTAAACTTAATATTGCAATTATAAATACTTCAACTATAGTCATTTTTACTATTAAACTAATTCCTGTATAAGGCAATATTTCATTAGCAACTGTTGTATCTTTTGGTACAACTTTTTCTACTTTTTCTTCATCTTCAACTTTCTCTATTTTTTCTTCTTTTTCATCTTTTTTTACTTCTGTTTCATCCTTTTTATCTTCTGTTTTCTCAATTGGTGTTTCTGTTTGATTTTTTTGTTTTTCTATTGTTCCTGCTTCCTCTTTTTCTTCTCCTATTAATTTAATTTTTGGACTATCTAAAAGTAATGATTGATATTCTTGCTCTTGACTATCTGTATAAGTTAATACAATTTTTTCATTTGTTGCCAATTCTTTGTTGTATATAGGACTTTCTTTACTCATATTTTTTACTTTTAATTTATATTTTAATGTTACTACTTCACTTTCCTCTATCGTTCCTATATTCCATATTATAGAATTTGTTTTTTTATCTATTGAATTTGAAACTTTACCAATACTTGGTTGCTCTACATATGTAAATTCAAAGTTTTCTATTATTTCTCTTGGAAAATAATCTAAAAGCTTAACCTCATTAAATGAATTTTGTACTCTTCCTATTATATCTATTAAAATATCATTTTCTACAATTTTTTGTATTTCTGTATCTGATATATTATAAAATTTCCCTGACGTAGGATTAGATGTAGTTCCAAAAATATTTGTTATTGCATTCATATCTGACTCATATGTTTTACTATCTGCATTTATTCCTGTCATCATAGAAATTAAATATACTCCTGAATTTGCTATATTTTTTATTGTATTTTTTGTATTAGTTTGAACAATTAGTGATTTTTCTGATGTAGTATCACTACTACTATGAGTTCCCTTTACATCAGCATTAGGAATACCATCTGTAAATAATACTATAATTTTGTTTTTTGCATTTTGTGAAAAATTATTATTTGCTCTTTGTAATCCTGCATCAATATTGGTTCCAGAAGAAGCTTGTGAATTTGCAATTTTTTGAATTCCTTTTAAAACAGTGTCTTCATCATCACTAAGAGCTTGTACTAATGTTGCATTATTAATACCTGCTCCAACAGAATTACCAACACCAGTAAATTTGACAATACCTATTTTTACATTACTTAATTGTTTAAATATACTAGAAGCTAAATTTTTAGCACTTTTTATAACTAAATCTTTTCGCACTTCTTTAGTATTTCCCTTATAATTCATACTTGAAGAATTATCAATTACAAATATGACCTCTGTATTATCTACATTTTCTTCTTTCTTTGATGTATTTGATACTTTTACTTCAATAGTTACTTCTCCTGTTTCTGAATTTGAATCTACTATTGTTTTAGTAATATAACCTTGGTCATTGTCTAATTTTATTTCACTAGCATTTTGAATAATATTTAATCTAACATTTGTATCGCTTGCAAATGTATTAGAATACGAACCAAATAAGACAATTATAATGATAAAAATAATTACACTTTTACATATTGCTTTCATTTTTTCCCCTTTCAAAATAAAAATTATTAAATATTTACAAAGTTTTATTTTTATCATTAGTAACTTTTATTATAATACCATTTTTTGACAAAAAAGTAAATAGTTATGCATAATTTTTATGTAAAGTGCAATGTATATTTTTTATTTTACTTCGAATTGCAAAATTAAAGTCTCATAGTATTTCATATTATAGAATAAATTTACGGATAGCCTAAAAATTGGGGTATTTAAAATTTTTAGACTATCCGATTTGCTCTTATTCTTTATAAATTTCTTCTAAATCAGTATTATAATATGTTGTATTTTCTCCATTTTTATCTTCTACCATTACATAATTTGTATTACAATATATATGTGAGTTATTGTCAATATTCATAGATTTTCCACTAATTAAATTATATACTATTTGTTCACCACTTTTTAAATCCTCTGCATATATATATGTTGAATCTTCATATGTATATACTGAATATGCATTAAACTTAAATAGCTCTTCTTTATTATTTAAATCATATACTGTAATTTCATTATCTTTATCTAATAGTACAATTTGCTTATTTAATGTTTTTTGTACATATACGTATGTTTCATATGGTAAAAATTCAATTTCATCATATTTTGCTTCAATAATTACTTTTCCATCTGAAATAATTCCATATTTTCCATCTTTTGAGAAAATATTATAGGCAAAATTTTCAATTTGTTTTATACCTTTTGTTCCAATCTCTTCATATCTTTCTCTTTCATCTTCTAACTCATCTCTTGTATATGTTTTTTTATCAATTAAACTGTAATATTCCGTTTTATCTTCATTTTCATATTCAATACTTAAAACTTTATAATCTTCATAATAAAATTCAAATCTAATATCTTCTCCGTCTATTTTATATGCAATTTGATCGTCTTCTATATATATTTGATATATAATTGTAATATCACTATCATCTCTTTCTACTACCTTAAATATATTATTATCGTCAGTAAGAATATCATATTCTATAAAATCCAATACTACTTTTCCAGTTTTACAATTTATAATTGCCTTTTTTTCCACATCATTTTCTTCTATTCCTATTGTTGCATAAACTTCATCATTTACCCAATTATCTTCATCTATTTCTGCATCAATATTTATATAATCATCTGATTTAAATTTATATTCATATGTAGATTTTCCTTGCCAGTTCATAATTCCAACTACATTTTTATCTTCATCTTCATATTCAAAATATCCTTTTTCTAGATAATAAACCTCTATATCATCTGATATCAATGGTTTTAAATTACTATCATATAATTTATTATCCAATATCCATACATTATATACTGGTAAATATTCAATATCATAAGGATACTTAAATTTATATAGTTCTTCACCCTTTTTATTAATAACTATAAATTTTCCATCATTTTCTTCTTCAGTTGTTACTTGAGCATAATCTCCATAAAAATCTGTAGCACTACTATATTTAGGTTCTATTATCATTTTGCCTTCAGTAGACATATATCCCCATTTTCCATCCTTTTTTATTGGAATTAAATTATCTGAATCAAACATCGATTGACTAGAACCTAATATACTATTATCTTCTGATTTGTTTTTCATAAATATTGTTATACCTATTACTAATATAATTAATACAATTATCACTATTATTAAATTTCTTTTTTTCATAATTCTCCCCTTTTTAATATTTTATTTTTTAACATCACAATAAATATTGTAATAATTTGTTATAATAATATCATTAATGTCGAAAAAAGTAAATAGTAAAAAAAATTTTACTTTTGTTATTGCATTAACAAAACTTGACAATTATATTTAGATATTATATACTTCTATTATAGAAAGGACTGATTTCATGATAAGTAGAGATTTATATTTGAATAAACTTTTAGCATATAAAGATACTGAATTTATAAAAGTAATAACTGGTATTAGGAGATGTGGAAAATCTAGTTTGCTAAAACTATTTATGGATAAAATTTTAGAAGATAAAAAAAATTCTAATGTTATATATATGAATTTTGAATCTTTTGATTTTGATGATATTTTAACATACAAAGATATGTATAATAGAATTAAACAAAAAATATCTAAACAAGGAACTAATTATATTTTATTAGATGAAGTTCAGAGAATACAAAATTGGGAAAAATGTGTAAATGCTTTAACTGTTGATTTTAATAGTGATATTTATATAACTGGTTCTAATGCTTACTTACTTTCTTCTGAACTTTCTACTTACCTTTCTGGAAGATATATTGAAATAAAAATGCTACCATTATCTTTTAAGGAATTTTTAAATTTTTCTAATTTTAACTCAAATATATCTATTGAAGATAAATTTAATGAATATATAAAATTTGGTGGTATGCCTGGTATTATAAAATTAAATAATGATAATAATTTATATGAAAATGCTATAAAAGGTATTTATAATACAGTATTTATGAAAGATGTTGTTGAACGAAATAAATTAGTTGATGCTACGTTATTAGAAAAAATATTGAAGTTTCTAATGAGTAATATTGGAAGTTTAATTTCATCAAAAAAAATTTCGGACTTTTTGACAAGTCAAGGAACTAAGGTTACACATAATACTGTTATTAATTATTTATATTTCCTTGAAAATGCTTATATTATATATAAAGTTCCTAGATTTGATATTAAAGGAAAAGAATTATTAAAAACATTAGAAAAATATTATATTGTAGATACTGGTATAAGAAATACTATACTTGGATTTAGAAATTCAGATTTTGGTCATCTTATAGAAAATATAGTATATTTTGAATTATTACGTCGTGGATATGATATTACTATTGGAAAAACTGGCTCTTTAGAAGTTGATTTTATTGCAAGTAATTCTAATGATAAAAAATACTATCAAGTATCTTATTCTATGCTTGATGAAACTGTAAAATCTCGCGAATTGGCTCCTTTAAAAAATATTAATGATAATTATGAAAAAATAATTATTACTATGGATAAATTATATAGTAATACTTCAGAAGATGGTATTAAATTTAAATATTTGATTGACTTTTTATTAGAAGAAACTTAAATTTATACTAATATAAATTTACAAAAAACCTTAGATTTTCTATTTCCATTTTATGAAAATCTAAGGTTCTCTAGCTTTTATAATACTAAATTTTATTAATACTTTCTCTATTTCACAATTATTTTATATCTCTATTATCCCTATATCCTTTTAAACCTACTATTGCCATTATACAAACTCCCATTATAGCAATTATTATTATAAAACTAACACCTGTATTAGGTAATATTCCATTTGCAACTGTTGTATCCTTTTGCTCTGAATCTCCTTCTTGTTTTTCATTCCTATCTTTCGTTATTTCTTCAGTTTTTCCTGATGTTTGACTTTCTTCCACTTCTACTAACTTTATTTTAGGACTACTTGCAAGTGTTACTTCATAATCTTTTTCTTCTCTATCTTTATATGTTAATAAAATTTTTTCATTTGTTGCTAATTCTTTATTATATACTGGACTTTGTTTACTCATATCTTTTATTTTCAATTTATATTTTAATGTTGCTACTTCATTTCCTTTTAATGTTCCTATATCCCACGTTATGGCATTTGTTGTTTCATCTATTGTACTTGACACTTCTCCAATACTTGGTTTTCCTATATATGTAAATTCAAAATTTTCTGTTATATCAGCTGGAAAATAATCTACTACTTTTATTGTATTAAGTGGATTTTGAACTTTTTCCATAATATCTGTTAAAATATCATTTTCTACAATTTTTTCTATTTCAGTATCTGATATATTATAAAACTTTCCTGCTGTTGGTTTAGACGTAGTTCCGAAAATATTTTCAATTGCATTCATTTCTGCTTCATAGGTCTCACTATCTACATTTATTCCTGTCATCATAGAAATCAAATATACTCCTGAATTAGTTATATTTTTTATTGTTTCTTTTGTATTAGCCTGTACAGTTAATGATTCTTTTGTGGTTGTGTCATCACTACCAGCAGTTCCTTTTACATCAGCATTAGGAACACCATCTGTAAATAATACTATAATCTTATTTTTACAATCTTTTGAAAAGTTATTATTTGCTCTCTGAAGCCCTGCATCTATATTAGTTCCAGAAGAAGTTCCAGAATCTGCAATTTTTTGAATACCCGCTAATACTGTTGTTTCATCATTACTTAAAGATTGTACCAATGTTGCATTATCAATACTTGCTCCCCAATACCAACTATAAGCACCAGAAAATTTAACTACACCAATTTTTACATTATTTGATTGCTTAAATATACTAGATGCTAAATTTTTTGCACTTTTTATAACTAAATCTTTTCGTACCTCTCCATCAGCACTCTTAAAATCCATACTTGGAGAATTGTCAATTACAAACATAACCTCTGTATCAGCGTATGTTGTTGTTTCTTTTGCTGTATTTGACACTTTTACCTCAACAGTTACTTCCCCAGTTTCAGCATTCGAGTCTACTATAGTTTTCGAAATATAACCTTGGTCATTTTCTAAATACTTTGTTTCACTTGCATTTTGAATTATATTTAATTTTGTATTTGTATCACTTGCAAATGTATTTGAAAATAAACCAAATAAAATAAACATAATAATTAAAATATTAGCAATTTTATGTATTATTTTCATTCGTTTCTCCTTTCAAAATTAAAAATTTATGTTAACTTTCAATTTTTTTTAATACTATTCATCAATTTTTTTACCAAATATAGATTTTGCAAGTCCACCTATAACTGGTAATTCTGGATTTTCTTCATTATTTGCTTTTACTATGCCCATAATAATTCCGACTATGTAAAGACCCCACAAAGCTGTACCAAAAAATGGTATAACTATTGGTAAAAAACTATATGCCATTCTTAATATAAAATATCCTGCACTTAATACTATTGCTTGTGCTGCATGAAATTTTGTGTTTCTTTCATTGTCTTTCAATGCAAATAACACTATTAATCCTCCTATCCATCCAAAAATATATGCTAAAATACATTTTCCTTTTTCATTCATTTTTCTCAAATCCTTTCTTATCTATCTTGTATACAGGAAGATATACTTCCTGATAACCAGTATTTTACGTTGAGTACATTTCTTCAACGTGATTATTTAATATTTTCATTTTTTGTTCACATCTCGTATTATATACTTATACCAACTATATAAATACATTATAATTGTCATTGGAAATACTACTATTATTTTATTATTAAATTGAAAAGCAGAATTAAAGTCAAAATGTAAAACTGATAAAAACGCTCTTGTCATTCCACAATTCCAACATCTATTTCCTGTAACATTTTTAAATATACATATTGAATCTAATATTCTTGAATTAATTGGTATATTATAAAGTAACATTAATAACATTAAATTAATAATTATAAAAAAAATAATTTTAACTTTTAACAATATAGCCATCTTTATCTTTGAAATTACTTGTTATTATCATTATAATATCTATTAATGTCCATATTCCGCAACCACCTAATGTTATTAATTGTAAAATTCCAGTTCCTATTTTACCAACATAAAATCTATGTATTCCTAATGTTCCTACAAATATGCTTAATAATAGCGTAACTAGCCAATCTTTGTCACTTTTATCCACTTTAAATTCCTCCTTTTATCTAAAATCCAATAGCTTGGCCTTTAGCAATTTGATATTTGTCTACTTGTATTCTATCACCTAATACACTACAATATAAGTGAATTTCATATTCATCTCTGCTATCAGCATATATTACCACTGCATTTAATTTTGAATTTCCATAATAATAAATATTCGTTCTTTTAAATTCCATTTCTCTTATTTTATCTATTTTTTTATCACTTTGCATTTTTTCATATACTTTTTGACTAAATTCATTTATCTGTTGTTTATTAAATATTTGCACAGTATATTGCTTTAATAAATCCTTTATTGTTTCTTCTGTATAATTAGAATGCTCTGCTAAAAAGTTTTGTAAATGCTTTTTTTCAAAACTATCAGAAATTCCTGCATTTATTTCTGATGAACTAAATCCTGAATTTTTTAATATATGTTGACTAGCTCTGTTCTTTAATTCACTAACCTTTATACTTATAAATATGGCAATTACCCAAAATGCAATAAAACCTATAATAAATAAAATTCCCATTGTTACACCCCCTTATCGTTCGTAATTTTTTAACATCACAATAAACATTGTAATATTTTGTCATTATAATATCATTTGTGTCGAAAAAAGTAAATACTTTTTTAATAGTTTTCTTGTATTTTTTATCAAAATACTAATAATCTTGTATAGAATATTTAGTAAAAATATTAGAAAACAATATATTTTTTATTAGTATTGTAATTAAAATTATTAGTTTTCTTTGTTTACTTTTACTATATATAACCTATAATATAATTAGTTTATTTATTTTCTATTATGGAGGTGTAAAAATTGGAAACATTGGGAGATAAAGATAGAAGAACTCAAATTGCTAAAACACTAGGTGCTAATCTTTTAAAATTTCGTAAAGAAAAAGGTTTTACTCGTGAAGAACTTGCAGAAAGAAGTAATCTTTCACCTAACTATATTTATGGTTTAGAAAATGGCACTTATCTTCCGGGTTGCATTGCTTTAATTGATTTATCTAATGCTTTAGATATTACAACTGCTCAATTACTTGATAAATACCTTTTAAATAAAGAAAATAGTTTCATAGAAAAAATATCAAATAATATAAATAAACTTTCTGATAGAGACTTAAAATTAATTTTTAACATTATAGATTTTATTATTAATAATAACTAAAAAGACATGTAGAATTATACATGCCTTTTTATATATGTTTGTTTAAAAATATTTACACTACTTATTGGTTTTTATTTTACCATTTCACTATTTTTTTCTTTTTTTATTTCCAATAATTTTTTCTCATATTTTGATGTAATGCACATTATTGTAAATACATATACTAATAATACTATTGCCATTGAATATACTCCAACTGGTATTCTAACTATAGCAACAATTCCTGCAAGAGTTAATTCTGCAATAACTATTGTTAACAATGTTTTTATTACAATTGCTAATGCTCCCAACTTTCTATATTTTATTGCCATATATACTAATATAATTATAGTTATAATACTAAATGCCAATACATATTGTTTTGCAATATCATATAATCTAGTTTTTGAAATATTACTTATACTAATTTCATCTGCATTAACTTCTAATTCATATTTTTCATTAATTTTATTTACAATTTCATTTTTTTGTTCATCTGTTATTTCTTTTGCAGTAATTGATACAGAATCTTCATACACTTCTACTTTTTGAAGTATTACATCTTCATTTAATACTTCGTCTGTTATTTGTTTTATATCCTTTAATTCAAATTCTTTTCCAATTGATATTTCTATTCTATTGCTTGCTGTGTATTTTAAATCTACATTAAATCCTTTTATTTTAACTATTATTGCTCCAATTATAATAATTATTATAGCAAGCCCCAATATTATTTTTTCTAATTGTTTCATTTAGACCTCCATTCGAACACAAAAGTTGTTCTATTTTTCTTTCTTTATTATTTTTTTATTCAAGAAAATTAATCAAAATATTAAATATCTTATTTTGTATCTATTAACTTTTTAGTTACAATTATATTATATATAAGCATTATTATTAATCCCCAAACTAATGTCATTCCAAAACTACTAACTGGCATCCAAGTTATGAAACAAGCTATTATACTTATTATCCACACTGGTATTGTTTTTACAAAGAAACTTGTAAATGCTTGCATAGTACTTTTTTGAATTGTTTCTTGTATTTCTTTTGTACTTTGTAACATTTTTTTATTTAATATATAATTTAAAATTCCAGCAATTAATATTCCACTTAATCCCTCTAAAGTAATTTCAACATTAGTATATCTTATTACTAACATATATAATCCTACAAATCCAATGTATGAAATACTTGCTAATAATCCAATTCCTTTATATTTTATTATTAAATATATTAATGCAATTGCAACTAAAATAGAAGCTATTATAACTAATTTTGATAATGTATCTTGTGTTATTTCTGATAATATATATTCGTTTGTGTCTATTTCATATTCTAAAGGCATTGTTCCACTTTCTATTAACATTGCCATTGTTGTTGCGTGTTCAACAGTATCTTGTAATGTGTCTTCGCTAGTTGTTGCTGCATTCATAGATAGTTGTATCATTCCATTTTCTATTGGTTCATCAAAACTTGAAGTAATCATTTCTGTATCATCTAATTTTAATGTTACTTTCTTTTGTGTGTCTTCTTCAGATTTTTCATCTGTTTCTTCATTATCATTTTGTTCTTCTGTACTGTTTTCTGTATTTTCAGTTTGATTTTCTGTATCTTGTTCCGTATTTTCTGCCTGTTCTTCTGTATTATTTGTTTCACTAGTATTATTTTCTTGTTCTTCTGTTTCTTCGGTACTATCTGATGTATCTTCTGTTTCATCATTTTCTTCTTCTTCTTTTGTTGCATAATCCCCACTAGTTAATTCTTTTAGTTTTGTTTTTCCCTCTTTATTAAATTCCATACTTAAATATACTGTTGTTCCTGTTGTTGTAGTATTATAAAGTACATTGGCTTCTTTTATAGCATTACTATCTAATAAAACATTTTCTGTGTCTTCTGAATCTGTAATTTGAAATTTTCCTACTTCACTTATATTACTAACTATATAATCCGTATTTTCATTTTCTGGTACTTCTATAGTTATTGTTCCATTTTCTTCATTTAATTTTATTGTATAATTTTGTATTGCTAATTTCTTTAATCTTGTTTCTATAATATCTTTAGCTTTTTTATAATTTTCTACATTCTTGTCTTCTTCCTTATTTACTGGTACATTTTCTTTTGTATAACCATTTTGTTCAATTTCTTCGTCTGTTGCTTCTTCTATAACATTTCCTTCTGCATCTTTTATTATTTCTTCACTTTCATCACTTACTTTTATCGTTATTACTCTTGCTCCTTGTAAGTCCATTCCTAGTTTATATCCTGTAACTTTATTTATTATTTGATTACCTTCTTGTACATATACTCCTATAAAAGATACTAAACATATTAGTAATATTGCTAATATTCTTACTGCTATTTTTAAATTTTTTTCTTTCAATTTTTTCACATTCCTTTCTTTCTATCATTTCCTATTTTTATAATAATTTCACATTTTTTATTATTAATTCATACAATATCCTTAAATATTGGGCTATGTTTTTAACTTTTCTAATGTTGACATTTATCCCTCCTTGCTATTTAATCTTTTGTCTTTTAAATTCTATCCCAAATTATAAAAAATATCAACTATTTTATAAAATTTTATCTATTTTTTAGTTACAAGTTAATGGTTTTATATAAAAATAGTTTTAAAAGCATTGAAATATAAGAATTTGAATGGAATGACGAATGTGATTGGAAAAGCTTTAGAAATTCTACGCAATTTTATGGAAATAGTTCACGTTGAGTGAAAGGGTGCCATAAAATAAGTTAGAATTTCTTAAGCTTTGTAATGAGCCGAGGAATGTAATGAAAATCTTATATTTCAATGCTTTTGGAAATTTATCCTTTTAAAACCATTAACCTGTAACACAAAAAAACATTATATCATAGTTTTTGTTGACATAATGTTGCAATTATGTTATAATATGACAAAAATACCATTAATTAATTTCAAGGAGGTAGTTTATATGAGTAGAGAGAACTTTCTACAAAATTTAAAAGTACAAAATTTCAAAAATACAGAAATAATCAATAGTGTTAGAATAGTACATAAAAACTTAAAAACACCTAGTTATGATAATATAGGAAATGCACTAACACACGAAGTAGTAGAAATGTATGATTTTAATGGCAACCGTTTTTACACTAATTGTTCATCAATGAAAGAAGCAGAAAAACTAATAATAGAACTTAAATCCAATGGTAAAGAAGCTGTAATAGGTCCTGTTGCACTATCTCATCATAATGAAACTCTTATAAATAACAACATAAAAAATACTGTTGGTGTTTACATTGTAAATGAACCTGAAATAATCACAGATACAGAAAATGAAAAATAAAATGATAACACAAAAGTACCATTGTTAAATAATGGTACTTTTTATTGTTATACACATATATTACATTTCATTTTCTATATTTAATAATCTGTTATATTTAGCCACTCTATCAGTTCTACATGGTGCTCCTGTTTTTATTTGTCCTGAATTTATTGCTACTGATAAATCTGCAATTGTTGTATCTTCTGTTTCGCCAGACCTATGTGATATAATCGTTTTGTATCCATTTTCATGTGCTAGTCTAATTGTATCCAATGTTTCAGTTAATGTTCCTATTTGATTTGGCTTTATAAGAATTGCATTTGCAACTTGAGATACAATTCCTTTACTTAATCTATTTTTATTAGTTACAAATAAATCATCTCCAACAAGTTGAACCTTATTTCCTATTCTTTTTGTCAATTCTTTCCAGGACTCCCAATCTTCTTCAGCTAAACCATCTTCTACAGATATTATTGGATACTTCTGAGTTAATGTTTCAATATAGTCTATCATTTGTTCTTTTGTTTTAAAATCTTTTGTTTTCCAAAAATAATATCCATCTTTTCCTATTTTTTTTGCCTCTTCATACATTTCTGTACTTGCAATATCTAAAGCAATTGCCACATCTTTTTTTGGTTCATATCCAGCTTGTTTTATTGCTTGTACTATTAATTCTATGGCTTGTTCTTCATTATCTAGGTTTGGTGCAAATCCTCCTTCATCGCCTACTGCAACAGAATATCCATTTTGTTTTAATACTTTTTTTAAATTATGATATACTTCTACTCCAATTTTGAGCCTTTCTTCAAATGTTTTATCTCCAATTGGCATTATCATAAACTCTTGTATACTCAAATTATTATCTGAATGTTTTCCTCCATTTAATATATTCATCATCGGAATAGGAAGTACTCTTGCATTTATTCCACCTATATAATTATATAAACATACTCCCAATGAGTTTGCTGCCGCTTTTGCTACTGCCAATGATACTCCTAATGTAGCATTTGCTCCTAATTTTGACTTATTTTCTGTTCCATCTAAATTTATTAACATATCATCTATCTTTTTTTGCTCATATACATTCATTCCTATTATTTTTTTACTTATACTCTTATTTACATTATCAACTGCTTTTTTTACTCCTTTTCCTAAATAGCTTTTTTCATCTCCATCTCTTAATTCAACCGCTTCAAAACTCCCTGTTGAAGCTCCTGATGGTACTAATGCTACTCCAGTAAATCCTCCTTCTGTTATTACCTCCACCTGTACTGTTGGATTCCCTCTAGAATCTAATACTTGAATTGCATTTATATTTTCTATACTTAAAAAATCTTTCATTCAATCCACTCCTTAATAATAGTTTTTCTATTATTATGAGTGGATTTTGAAACTTTTATTCATTTTTCCATTATTTTACTCTTTTCCACATATTTTCCTTCTTTTATTTTTGCCACTTTAAATACTATCATTGCTCCTAATACATTTAATATTATGTCATCTATATCAAAAGTTCCATTCATTGTTATAAATTGAATACATTCAAATATAAAAACAATTCCTATCATAAATAATAAAAATGTTTTTATATTAGAAAATTTTTCTTTAAAAATCATTGGAATAAATATTCCATATGGAGAAAATGCAATTATGTTTCCTATAATATTTACTATAACAATATTATTATTTATAGTATCATTTACACTTCTCTCAAAAAAACTATATATAGTAGAAAATGGTATAAAATTACTATACATTTCAAAGTGTTGTTTTGAAAATAACTTGATATTTGTGTTACCATAATCCAATCTTCTATAATTTCCATCTGTCAAAAGTAATGTTGCCAATAAGATTGAATATATTATAAATGCTTTTTTTAAGAATGTTTGTCTGTTATTTTGTTTTTGTTGCTCATTTATTATTTTTTTATTTTCAAACTTCATTTCTATAAAGAATAAAATAATTGGAAAAATATATGTAAATACTTTAACTTTTGTATCCATATAAGTATTTGGCATTAATTCAATAAATAAATTAAAGCATATTAATATTATTGCTACTATATCTAAAATAATTTTTATAATTTTATTTATTTGAATTTTCATATACATCTATATCCTTTCTTCTATATACTGATAATATAATTGCTATACTTAACGCATTTACTAAAAAATATACTGCACCATATGTTACAAATGGCAAATTTACATCTGCTTTAATACCTAAATTTAAATTCATTAATATGCATAATATAGATTGAAAAATGTATAAACTACTTAATCCTATTATTAAGAATTTTCCATATTGTTCTTTTATATTTTTAGCATTAAAAATAAGTTTTACAGAAGTTAATATTATAGTTATAACTAATATTCCAGATACTAAAATTCCAGTTTTTCCAACTAAATAAATAAAAGTAAATATACTGTCTTTACCTATTATGTAATCATTACTTGATATAACCTCTGTTTCTGCTTCTCCAATAAATTTTGCATTTTGTATAACTTCCTTTTGTAACATACCTGTATATCCCGCTCCTTGCGCATAATCTTCAGGTTTAAAAGATGCTATTATTTTTGTAAATCTATAAGGTGTAGATACTATAAAAATTAGAAAGAAAATTATAAAAACTGAAATAGTCCCATATATTACAGCTAATTTTTTTCCTCTTTTTTCTTCTTCTTGTAATATTTTTACTGTTGCTATAACTAAATACACAAAACTTAATATTATTGCATTAGCAACTGAATGTACAAATATTAATATTACCGAAACTATACTTAATATTAATATCTTTACAAAATCTTTATTTATATTTAATTCTTTTTCTTCTGTCTTTATATTTATTATATTATTTTTATTATAACTTACTAAATATCCTATAAATGCTATAATATATATAGGTACTGCTACCATACTTGGCATAAACCTTATTCCTGCAATATTATCATAGTATATTCCATTTATCAGTGTTACACTTTTTATGATTGGCAATATCATTATCGCTGTTGCTATTAAGTATATTACATTTGAATATTTTTTTAGTTTCTTGTAATTAAAAAAATATATTCCTATACCTAAAGCTATGCTTATTACCATATAAAATATAGTTTTTATAATATATTTATCATTTGTTGTTGTTTCTTTTAATACTGAATTTATTAGGCTAAATGACATTAAAATAGCTATTAGTATTACTAATTTCCAATCTAATTTTGGCTTATGTATTTTATTTAATTTTTTTCCTATTTCTTCGGCTTCTCCCATTTGTGAAACTGCTTTTTCTTCTGCTACACTATCTTGCATTCCATTATTTACATATTCTTCCTTTATTTCTTGTATATGAAGTTGCAATTCTTCTGCTATCCCTTCTTTTACAGGCTTATATTTTATTTCTTTACATACATTATTTATAAAATTTTTAATATCCAAATAAAACACCTCCTACAACTTGACTTACTCCCTTACTAAACATATTCCATTCTTCTTTTTTCTGTTTTAAATGCTTTTTTCCTTCTTTTGTTATTGAATAGTATTTTCTCTTTTTAATTCCTGTAGTATCCCAATATGATGTAATATAATTCTTTTCTTCTAAACTGTGCAATATTGGATATAATGTTCCTTCTTTAAGTTCAAATATATTTTGTGATTTTTCACTTAATCTTTTTATCATCTGATAACCATACATATTTTCATTTTCTAATAAGCTTAACACTAACATATTTGTACTTCCTTTTAATAATTCTCTACTTACTTTCATAAAATTACCTCCTTACCTAGTATTACTATACATTGTAATACTAGGTATTGTTTTTGTCAATATTTTTTTTATTTATGGAGTTTCCTATAATATAAAAAAGCGAGCCTAAGATTTTCTATCAAATGCAAATTTTAAGAAAATCTAAGACTCGCCATATTTCTCTAGTACAGAAAATTCTCCTACTAGGAGAATTTTCCTACTATATAAAAAAGCATATATACAAAACGTATATATACTTAAAAATTTATATTAAACAAATTTATGTTGCAATATAGTATCCTACACCTCTTTTAGTTATTAATATTTGTGGATTTGATGTATCTTTTTCTATTTTTTCTCTAATTCTTCTAACAGTAACATCTACTGTTCTAATATCTCCATAATACTCATAACCCCATACTTTTTCCAATAATACCTCTCTTGTTACAACTTGTTCTGGTTGCATAGCTAAAAACTTCAATACCTCAAATTCCCTTAAAGTTAAATCTATAATTTCTCCTCTTACTCTTACTTCAAATTTTTCTAAATCTAACTCTAACTCACCTACCATTAATTTTTTAGTTTCTTTTTTAGGAGTTTTTTGTGTTTCGCTTTCTTGATTTACTTCATTTACAACTTCTGCTTTTCGTAAATTTGCTTTTATTCTAGCCATAAGTTCTCTAATGCTAAATGGTTTTGTTACATAATCATCTGCACCTAATTCTAACCCTAATATTTTATCTATTTCTTCATCTTTTGCTGTAAGCATCAATATTGGTACATTCATAGACTGTCTTATTCTTTTACAAACAGATAATCCATCTAATTTAGGTATCATTATATCTAACAAAATTAAATCTGGTCTTTCATTTAAAGCTATATCTACTGCTGTTATTCCATCATTAGCTTCTAATGTTTTGTACCCTTCTTTTTTCAAATTATGAACTAGCATATTTACTATAGTCTGTTCGTCATCTACAACTAATATAGTTTTATTACTTAATTCTATGACATTATTGTTTTCAATATTTTCTTCCAAAAAAGTTCCCCCACTTTCTCTTTAAGGTTTACATTATTTATATCATATATTAAAAAATTATACAAGTTTTTTATTACAATTATCAGGGTCATTTCATAAAATATTACAATTTTGTAATATTTGAATTTAAACATTGATTTTTCAATACTTTTATGATTGATAAATTTTATATTTTGATTAATTAAGTAAAGCGATTAACATAATTTTAATAATATATATAAGTTGATATTTAAGCAATTTTTAGAAATATTACAAAATTGTAATATTTTATGAAATGACCCTGTACAATTATTTATTGTCATAATTATTGTTTTTTATTTTTTCTTTTTGTTCCTTTTGCTTTTTTAGTATTTTTAACTTTTTTTACTGGTTTTTCAGTGTCTGGATTCCATTTTTCCCCTAATTTTGGTTTATTCCATGATATATAATCACAACTTTCAGGATTATTTTCACAAATATAATATGTTCTTCTTCTTTTAGTTTTTCTAACTTGAACTACTGCTCCACATTTTGGACAAGGAATGTCTATTGTTTCTATAATTGGTTTTGCATTTTTACATTCTGGATATCCAGGACATGCTAGAAATTTTCCATATTTTCCAAATTTATAAACCATCATTCTTCCACATTTTTCACATGGTACATCTGACACTTCGTCAACTAACTCAACATGCTCCAATTCTTTTTCTACTCTTTCAATTTCAATCGAAAATGGCCCATAAAAATCTCTTATCATATTCTTCCATAATGCCTTTCCTTCTGCTATTTCGTCAAATTGATTTTCTATTTTTGCAGTAAATTCTACATTTATAACATCATTGAAATTTTCTGTAAGCAACTTATTAACTATTCTTCCTAATTCTGTAGGACATAATTGTTTCTGTTCTTTTTCTATATATCTTCTTTCTAAAATAGTTGTGATTGTTGGTGAATATGTACTTGGCCTACCAATACCTTTTTCTTCTAAAGCTTTTACTAAACTTGCTTCTGTATATCGAGCAGGTGGCTCTGTAAAACTTTGTTTTGGTATTACTTTTTCTTTTTTTACTTCTTGCCCTTCTAGAAGTTCTGGTAGCATTCCTTCTTCTTCTATTTCTTTTTCATCAGTTCCTTCAACATATAATATCATAAATCCTTTAAACTTTAAATTTTGTCCACTTGCTTTAAAAGTATAATCATTTGCATTTATAGTTACCGCCATAGTGTCATATACAGCTGATGACATTTGACTTGCCATAAATCTATTATATATTAATTTATATAATTTATATTGGTCATTAGTAAGTGATTCTTTTATATAATCTGGCTCTAAATCTGAATATGTTGGTCTTATACCTTCGTGAGCATCTTGCGCTTCTTTACTTGTTTTATAATACCTATTTTCATAATAGTTTTCTCCATAAGTTCCAACTATATGCTTTTTTGCTGCTTGTCTTGCTTCTTCTGATATTCTTGTAGAGTCTGTTCTCATATATGTAATTAATCCTACTGTTCCTCTTTCTTCAATTTTTACTCCTTCATATAATGTTTGCGCAACTGACATTGTTTTCTTTAATGTAAATCCTAATTTTCTTGATGCTTCTTGTTGCATTGTACTTGTTGTAAATGGAGGTGCTGGAGTTCTTTTTCTTTCACCTTTTTTTACTTCATTTATTATATATTTAGCTTTATCTATATCTTTTAGAATTTCGTCAACTTCTTCTTTAGAATGTATTTCTTGTTTTTTTCCGTTTTTTCCAAAAAAATGTGCATCAAAATTTTTCTTTGATTTTTCTTCTAAAAGATTTACATATATATTCCAGTATTCTTCTGGTATAAATTTTTCAATTTCTTCTTCTCTGTCTACTATTAATTTTACCGCAACAGATTGCACTCTACCCGCAGATAATCCTCTTTTTACTTTTTTCCATAATACTGGACTCATTGTATAACCAACTATCCTGTCTAAAACTCTTCTAGCTTGCTGAGCATCTACTGTTTTCATATCTATTTCTCGAGGTTCTTTCATTGCTTTTTGTACTGCCGTTTTCGTTATTTCGTTAAATGTAACTCTTGTTATTTTATTTTTTTCATCTTCTAAAATATGCGCTAAGTGCCACGCAATAGCTTCTCCTTCGCGGTCAGGGTCAGTTGCAAGATATATTTTTTTTGCAGACTTTGCTTCTTTCTTTAATGATTTTATTAAATCTCCCTTACCTCGTATATTTATATATTGTGGCTCAAAATCATGTTCTATATCTATCCCCATTTTAGATTTAGGTAAATCTCTTATATGTCCCATTGAAGCTATTACTTTTGTGCTTCCACCTAAGAATTTTTTTATAGTATTGGCCTTTGCTGGTGATTCAACAATAATTAATTTATCTGCCATAATACCCCTCTCATTCTGACAAAAAATGTCAATAATAATTCTTTTGTTATATTTTAACTGCAAGCTATTTTTTCTAAGCTATAATTTTCTTTTATATAATCTTCAATTATATCATCTAAACAAGTTGGAGTTACTACATTATCTTTCAATAATTTTAATAAATATTCTATTTCTTCTTCACTTTCAAAAATTTCTTTTGCTTCTTTGGTTTCAACATAAGTTTTTTCTTCTCTATATTCAGTTACTACGACTTCTACTCCATACATAATCTTATTTTTATGTGTTTCGGATATTTTATAATATTCTAATTTTATTTCAAAATTAATACCCGCTTCTTCTAGCATTGACTTTTCTATAAATAGACTTCCAAAAAAGTTTTTCACTTTACTCTCCCCTCATATCAATTTCGTTTAACAATATTAACCTTGTTTTCTAATATATTACTTTTTTTATCTAAATGCAAGAATTTTTCATCGCGATTTTCTACAAAATTATAATAATACCGAGAAAATATTCATCTTTTTTACAACATTCAAACAAACCTTTTACTAAACTGTAGCTTTAGTTATGCATTTAGTTTTTGCTGAGGTACTTTACAAAAGTCATAGATTGTATCTATGACCATTTTTTTCTATTGTTCTTCCTTTTTTGTTATCATTTTCAGAGCTTTTTGTCTTTCTACCATTATTATATGTCCGACAATTCAAGCATTTTAACTTAAAATCAACTCCCACTCTTGTAATTTCCCACAATTTACTTCCACACGGGTGTTGCTTTTTAGTCCTTACTATATCACCTACATTGTAATTCATTTATAAATTAATCCTTTCATATTTTAAGCATAATAGTAATGTGTATAATATTCTTAAAATAGTAAATTTTCTAAAGCAGTTTTAAATCTTCTTGCTATCCTTTCTTTTCCTAAAATTTGCATAATTTCATACATATCTGGCGTATTGGTTCTGTCTGTCAAAGCAATTCTTAGTACTGTACTTACATCTCCTACATGTGCTTTATATCTATCTGGATTTTCTTTAAATAATTTTACTTCTGGTGCATATCCCATTTCTTCTGCCATAGTTTTAATTTTATTAAACCATGTTTGTTTGTCATCTTTATCATCATAATATTTTTCTAAATATATTTTTAATATTTTTTCTATTTCTTTTTTATCATTTATTACTTGATATTCATAATTATGTTTTTGATTGTAAAAAATTTCGTCATACATATATTCTATATTTTCTTTTACTTCTGCCCATTTTGAAATATCTTTTCTTGGCTTCTTATTGCCTCTTTCAATTCCAAATACTTTTATTGCATATTCTTTATCCTCAAGCATTTTTTCTAATTCTTTATCATATACACTTGCCCATTTAGATACTTCTTCATATACTTTTTCTGCAGAATATTTTGATATAACTATTTTTGATACATCTAATAGTTTTACCATATCAAATAAGGCTCCACTAACACTCATTTTATTTAATTGCAAATCAAATTCTTCTATGGATTTATCAGGATTTGCCCTTCTCCAATTCTCAAAATTTGAATTAGCTATATTTAATAAATACTCTTTTACTGAATCTGCTGGTATTCCTTCTTTTACATAATACTCTACTGCTGCCTCAGGATCTTTTCGCTTACTTAATTTTCTTTTATTGCCATTATCATTTTTCATAATTGGTGCAATATGTACATATTTAGGTGCCTTAAATCCTAAAACATAAAATAGTTGTAAATGTAATGGTACAGAAGATAACCATTCATCACCACGAATAACGTGTGTTGTTCCCATTAGATGATCATCTATTGCATGTGCAAAATGATATGTAGGAAGTCCGTCTGCTTTTAATATAACGATATCTTGGTCATTTTCAGGAAAGTCCACATTTCCTTTTATTACATCTTTATGTTTTATTTTTTTATCTTCTCTTCCTGGTGACTTAAATCTAATTATATAATCTTCCCCTCGTTTTATTTTTTCAGCCATTTCTTCAACTGTTAATTTTCTACATTTTGCCCATACACCATAATATCCTGGTCGTATTTTAGCAGCTTCTTGCTTGTTTCTCATTTCATCTAAATCTTCAGAAGTACAAAAGCAAGGATATGCTTTTCCTTCTGATATTAAATGTTTAATATATGCTATATATATATCTTTTCGTAATGATTGAATATATGGACCATAATTTCCTTTTTCTTCTTCAACTCCTACTACTCCTTCATCTGGTATTATGTCATATTTTTGAAATGCTGTTACTATTTCTTTTATTCCATTTTCAATTTCCCTTTTTTGGTCTGTATCTTCAATTCTAATAAAAAATACACCTTTTGTTTGTGTTGCTACTTTTCTTGCAACTAATGCTTGATATAATGTACCAATATGAACTAAACCTGTAGGACTTGGAGCAACTCTTGTTACTATAGCGCCTTCTGGTAATTCTCTTTTTGGATATTTTTCTTCATAATATGAAATATCTTTTACATTTGGAAAAATCAAATTTGCTAAATCTTTATAATCCATTTCTCCAACCTCCCCTTTCTAATGTATAAATTTAGTAGAAAAATAAAATTATTATAATCACAATTGTAATCACTTTCACTCTACACACTATTTACATTTTATCTGTTATTTTTAAATTTCCATTATTATAGGAATTATCATTGGATTTCTTTTTGTTTTTGAAAAAATATAATCTCTTAAATTTTCTTTTACGCCACTTTTTATAGTTGCCCAATCTGATATACCTTTTTGTTCAAATTTCTTTACTTCATGTCTCAATACATTTTTTATATCATCCATTACATTTTCAGAATCTCTTACATATACAAATCCTCTTGATATAACATCTGGACCTGCAACAACTTCTCCTGTACTACTATCCATAGTTATAACAACTATTATTAGTCCATCTTGTGATAAATGTTGTCTATCTCTTAATACAACATTTCCTACATCTCCTATTCCTAATCCATCTACTAATACTCTTCCAGCTTGTACAGTTCCAGTAAAGTTTCCAGTATACTCATTTATTTCTAAAACCCTACCATTTGTCATCATAAATATGTTTTCTTTGCTTATTCCTAGCATTTGCGCTGTTTCACTATGTGCTATTAATTGTCTATATTCTCCATGCACAGGTATAAAATATTTAGGCTTTGCTAATGCTATTATTAATTTTTGTTCTTCTTGACATGCATGTCCTGATACATGTATATCTTCTAATGCACTATATACAACTTCTGCTCCAATTTGCATTAAATCATCTATAACTTTTGATACAAATTTTTCATTTCCTGGTATTGGAGTTGCTGATATAATAACTAAATCATTTGGTGTAATTTTTACTTTTCTATGCTCACCTGCTGCCATTCTTGTTAATGCTGACATTGCTTCTCCTTGGCTTCCTGTAGTTATAATTACTAATCTATCATCTGGATAATTTGATATCATATCTATGTCTATGAATAAATTTTCTGGACATTCTATATATCCTAGTTCTCTTGCAGTATTTATAACGTTTATCATACTTCTTCCACAAACTGCAATTTTTCTTTCATATTTTATTGCTGAATTTACTATTTGTTGTATTCTATGCACATTTGATGCAAATGTAGCAACTACTATCCTTTTTGTACTATTTAAGAATAATCTGTCAAATACTTCTCCTACAGAACTTTCTGACATTGTAAATCCTTTTCTTTCTGCATTTGTACTATCTGACATTAATGCCAATATTCCTTTTTTTCCTAATTCTGCAATTCTTCCAAAATCCATTAATTTTCCATCTATAGGCGTATAATCAACTTTAAAATCTCCTGTATGCAATATGGTTCCAACTGGAGTTGTTATTGCTAACATTACAGAATCTGGTATGCTATGTGAACTTCTTATAAATTCAATTTGAAATTTTCCTAATTTTATGGTACTACCTTGTTCTACTATATTTAATTCTGTACTTCTTACTAATTTATGCTCTTCTAATTTATTTTTTATTAATCCTGCTGTTAGCTTTGTTGCATATATAGGTATATTTATTTGTTTTAATAAATATGGTATGCTTCCTATATGATCTTCATGTCCATGTGTAATTACTAATCCTTTTATTTTTTCTTTATTTTTTACTAAATATGTTATGTCAGGTATTACTAAATCTATTCCTAACATATCATCTTCTGGAAATGATAATCCACAATCTACTACAACTATCTCATTTCCATATTCAAATACTGTTATATTCTTTCCTACTTCGTGCAATCCTCCAAGTGGTATTATTTTTAAAGTATCTTTTTTAAATATACTTCTTTTTTCTATATTTTCTCCTCTTTTTTGATATTCCCTCTTATTCTTTATTCCCTTTCTTTGTTGTTTTTTTTCTTCTGTTATTCTCTCTTGTCCTTTTTCTGCTTCCTTTATTTTACTTCCTCTTCTTTTTTGCACATCTCTTTTCTGTACTTCTCTTTTCATTTCTTTCTTTTCTAATTTTTCTTCTGACATTTAAACTCCTTTCCTATATTCTTATCTCTTAATTTAGCATTATACTTCTATTAATGCACTAATGTAAAGTATTATACTATTAAAAAATGTAAAAGTCAATCAAATTTTTAATTTTACATAAAATTTTGTTACAAGTTAATGGTTTTAAAAGGATAAATTTCTAAAAGCATAGAAATATGAGAATTTGAATCAAATGACGAATGTGATGAACAAATCGGAAAACCTTAATATTTCTCTAATTTTTTTATTTTTCTTTGGCTTTCCGTAAATTTGTCTTGCGCGAAATTCACATAGTGAATTTCTGTGCAATTAGTTTTATATAATAGGAAATGTCAGTATGACTTTCCTATTATATAAAATAAATGAATATAAGAAAGTGATTTTACCTTCTTATATTCATTTTATTGTACATTTAAACTTATAATATAAGTTCGCCTTGAATTTCTGGCAACATTTTTGGATTATGTTCTAAAAAGTATTCTTTTACTTCTAATGAATTTTCTTTTTTAAAACCTTCTGGTGTCAAACTGATGAGCTTTCTCACAAATAGTTTCGTATATGGAACTTGATATTTAATTTTCAATTTTATAACATATAAAAAGATTTCATATGCTTCTGAAAATTTTATATTGTCAATTTTTTTACCTCTTTTTTTGCATTCATATAAAAAATCTTCAAAAGAGCTTTCAAAATCTTCTAATATTAAATGCATAGATGCTTCAACATAATTTCCTGCACCCACAGAATAATGCATAGAACCCGTAACAACAAGCATTTCTAACAAATCTTGTTCAACAAATTCAATGCTAATTAATTGTGTGCAAAAATCTTTCTCAATTTCAGATAATTTTCCATATCCCAAACCATGTTTAAAAATATTTAGCATTTCTTTGGCCTTTTGTGGATTTTGATAAACATCTAACTTAATAGCTATTTCTTTTAAATTATGTTTTTCAATAATCCGCTGCCATATTCCATCATCGTAAATTGTATGTGCCATATTTCTTCCTCCTTATTTTAATGAAGTCTCATTTATAAGTTACAATGTATTTTGCATACAGCAAAATAATTCAATTATACTTATATTATCATACTTATTATTATAAATCAATTATTTCCATAATAATGATAAAAGTTTTCAATAATCATTGACATTTATATATTCATGACCAATTTATAATAATAAACATATTTGTCTACAATCGCATATAAATAATTTATTTTATTTTTCTCTATCCTCATAATGAATAATATTACAATTATTCTGTTCTGCAACATCTATTAAATCATCAAAAATAATTAACTCCATCATTTTTAAATCTGCAAAATCAGGTTTACTATTTACTGTAACGATTATATCTTTATAATATTTAAGAATATGATTTACATTTTTTTCATATTTTCTTTGTACAGTTATTTTATTTTTTTTGATTTTTTTATACATATAAAACAATCTATTATAATACATAATCCTGCAATTGTATAATAAATATATTTCTTTATTTTAATTTTCTCTATTGGTGGCATAATGTCTACTACATTCTCATTTTCATAATTTTTATTTACTTCTGTTATAGTATCTGTTATTGGTATATCTAATTCAATAAAATCATCTATCTTTTCAGTATTTATATTATAATCAACTTCTGTATCTATTTTTTTATTTCCTTTTAGTTCATATTCAAAATTTATACTAAACGCATCAATTGATTTCGAAGCATAGTATAAATCAGCAGGAAGAATGTTCGTTGTATATAAATCATTTGATTTTAATAAAACTTCATAATCAAATTTTTTTTCAATTTTATACTGATATACTGATTTTGTGTTTTTTTCTGTTCCTAAACCCAATTTTATCAATGCTATTGCTATTATACCTATTGTAAATATCTCTATAATGCTAATATAATATTTCTTATTAAATGCTATTGTTGGAATAACATCACTTTCCTCTTCTATATATTTTCTTTTTTACCATATAATACCCCCTATTTATTAAAAAATTCATATAACCAAACTGTAGGAAATCCAATATATTTTATATGAAATAGATACTTTCCCTTTATTTGGTTAGTTTTTACTAATATTTTATCCATCAGATTATTGTTATCTCCTTTTGTCAGATAACTTACCATATTATTTTGTTCTATTTTATCTACCACTCGGTGGGCTATATTTTGTTTACCTACACTATAAATAATTATTTGATTTATAGGAATTTGTTCTAATTCGCTATCATTCATTTTTTCAAATATGACAATATCTCCTCTTTCAAAACTAGGTTTCATACTATTTGAAAGTATTGTTATTGGTTCATATTTAAATATTCCCAGCATAAATGCTACTAAATTGATACATATAATAAATGTTATTACAAAACTAACTTTACTATAAAAATTTTGTTTATTTTTCCTTAAACTTTTCTCTTTGCTAGTGAATTTATATTTAAATAAAACATAAATGATTGTAGGAGATAAAATACCTGTCGTAGCTTTTATAAACCAGTCTACATTAAAAAAATTTGGTAATATTAATATAATTATTCTATATATTAAAATAACTTCAACTGAACTTTTTAAAGTTAAGTACGTACATAAACTATTACATGCTATAAGTGGTAAAATTATTTCACAAATATATTCAAAAAAAGCCTCTTTATGAGGATATAAATTAACTAATTTATCATATTTTAGTTCTACTAAAATAAATAATATTGTAATCAATATAAGAATTATTTTATTATTTTTATTTCTTATTGCTATTACATTTCTTGTTATTTCAATACCTATTATTTGAATAATTGTTACAATAAAATTATAATTATTAATTTTTTCTGAAAAGCCAAATATCATTCCTAAATAAATATAAATAATAAAATGTATACATGCAATTATAATCATATACTTAAAATATTTTTTATTTTTACTTGTAATAATCACTCAAAGGTTAGATATTCAAAAATAAAATTCTAACATTTGAATTATTTTTTCATACTCTATTTTTGAACATATTCTACAACACCTGTTATTGTTTTACTTTTTATTGATGGCATTTCTAAAGTATTTTCATCATAAGATACCTTTATTAAAAAACACGTTGTTTTTCCTGCTTCTAATAAAGTTTCTGGTTCAGTCGTCGTACAAATAATTGCTGGTGAGCCAGTTGGATCAGGAGTAATTGAAAATTTATCTAACGTAGCATTTAGCGTACCTGTATTTTCTATCATTACTAAATAAGTTATATAATCACCTGGTTTTGCTAATTTCGCATTAAAACTTACAGTAGTATCTGTAAATTCTGGCGTTCCTGCATTACAACCTACGCTAACATCTTGTGCAGTAATACTAGTTATTTTTACATTCCATTCATTTATTATTTCAGCTGTTCCATTTAATGAAAGCTGTGTAGCTAAAGCTGAGTAAGCTACAGCCATCAATAATATTGCTATTAATAATATGCTTATTATTATATTTCTGTTTTTGACCATATTTTTAGCCTCCTTATTAATAATACGTTAATTATGTTAATTTTGTGATTATTTAACTTTTTTATAATACCTTTCAATTTCTTATTATAAAATAAATTACAAATTTTTAATGTTCCCTACTATATAAAAAAGAAACCATTTTGCTGTATTTAGCATAATGGTTTATAAATAATTTATTATTTTCCTAAAAAAATATCTTTTTCAATAATATTTTAACTTTTTATTACTTTCTTGAATCTATTTTTACCAAATTGAACAACCAATCCATCTTCAATTTTTACAATTTTATTTATATCATTTTCTAAATTTGAATTGATTTTTATTCCATTTCCTTGTATCATTCTTTTAGCTTCACCTTTTGATTTTGCGAAATTAATTTTTACCAATAATTCACAAATATTTACTTCATTTTCTGATATGCAAAATTCTTCAATATCTTCAGGAATATTACCTTTTGCAACTTGTAAATATCTTTCTTTAGCTTTTTCAAACTCATTGATATCATCATACATTTTTAACAACTCTTTAGCAAAAAGCATATGTGCCATTCTTATGTCTTGACTCATTATTCTATCTATTTCATCTGTTGCTAAATCTGTTGCTAACTCAAAATATTGTTTTAGTAAATTGTCTGGAATTTTCATACTTTTTTCAAACTTTTCAAAAGGCGAATCACTTAACCCTATATAATTTCCTAAAGATTTACTCATTTTTTCTTTTCCATCTAATCCAGCAAGTAATGGAAATGTCATTACTACTTGACTATCTTGTCCATAATCTTTTTGAAGTTCTCTTCCAACAAGTAAATTAAATGTTTGATCAGTTCCTCCTATTTCAATGTCTGCATTTATTGCAACTGAATCATATCCTTGCATTAAAGGATATAATAATTCATGCATAGATAATGGTAAATTGTTCTCAAATCTATTCTTGAAATCATCTCTTTCCATAATTCTTGCAACTGTATATTTACTTGATAATTTTATTACATCTTCAAAACTCATTTTAGATAACCATTCTGAATTAAATACAATTTCTGTTTTTTCTTTATCTAATATTTTGGTAACTTGTTCTAAATATGTTTCAGCTGATTTTCTTGTTTCCTCAAAAGTAAGTGCTGGTCTTGTTTTGCTTTTACCAGATGGATCTCCTATCATTGCTGTAAAATCACCTATTACAAATACTACTTTATGTCCCATATCTTGAAACGCTTTTAATACTCTTAGAGGAACAGAGTGTCCTATATGTAAATCTGGTCTTGAAGGGTCTGCCCCAAATTTTATTGTTAATCTTTTACCACTATTTATTTTTTTTTCTAAATCTTCTTCATTAAATATTTGTATTGCTTTTCTTTTTATTATTTCTAAATCTTTCATATTAATTAATCTCCATTCTTTATTTGATTTTTTATAAAGTATATCATAATTATAGTAAATTGCAATAATATCATTATAATATTTTTTTCATCCATTTATCTATCTATTACATATTTTATAAATCAAATCTTTATATTGTTTAATTAAATATTGTAATGAATTTATTGAATTTTCACCATTAATTATGCCTATGTTCATCGTAGTATATGATACTTCATAGTCCGAAATTTTTACCAATACTCATTATTAAATATTTGTCTTTTTTTTCAATAATAAATCCTAATTCTTTCAGATACTCTGAAATGTAATTTATAATATTTGTATTTTCTTTATCTTTAATTGTATTGTATGATATTAATTGTTTCAATATTTCTATTTCTTCCATAATCTAATTTTCCTCAATAATTTAATATTTGTTTAGCTAAATAATATCATAATTTCCTGTATTTTTCAATATTTTTTACTACCTTGTTTCGCTTTTCTTATAGCCATATGACCTGCTTTACATACATACATTCCCGCATCTTTATTA
>CANRBL010000008.1 GCA_947628835.1 uncultured Clostridia bacterium
AAAAATACAAAAACGAGAAAATAATTTTCCCGTTAATGTTTAAAAAATTTTAAGACATTTTCAAAAAATATTGACAACTTTATTCAGATATCCAAAAAAATTTAATTAATCATCAATTCCTATACCACCAAGTATTTCATTCTCATCTTTATGTAAAAGTATACTTACTTCTGCTGAACTCATTCCTAATTCTTTAGCAATTTGTTCATTATGCATACCTTGTTTTTTCATAACCTTTATTTCAGGAAGAAATTTTAACTTTTTTATCCATCTTTTATATTCAATCAATGGTTCGTAAAATTTAGTATATCTTAATATATTGCTAAGTTCATTAATCATCATTTCTACTGATTTTGTTTTTCCTTTTCTATTTGCATCTGAAATAAGACATTTAATAATACTTTTACTAATTAATTCTTTATGCATATATAAACCATTTACAATCATTTCTATATCTTCTTTAGGTATTTCCACTTCTAAACGTTCTAAAGTTATTAAGACATCAAAAAACTTTTCTCTCCCATTTATAGATACAGGCAATCCCCTATTTAACTCTAATTTATCCTCTTTTTTAGCATTTTTTTTATATTTTTTATATAACTCTTTATACTTATTTATTTGATTATTTTTTTCATCTAAATTATTTTCAATGATTTCTTCTTTTATTATTTTATTTTCGTCTTCTAATTCTTTTTTTAAATTTTGCTCCTCTATCTTATTCTGACTTTTTTTTTCTTTTGCATTATATTTTTCTTTTTCTCTTTTTTCTTCTTTTTCTCTTTCAATTTCTTTTAATTCTTCTTCTGTAAACCAACTATTATTTTGTATACTTTCTTTTTTTATATTATATAGATATCGAACACTATAATTCATTATTTTTGCTATTTCTTTCATCTTTTTTCCGTCTTTTATAAGTTCTTTTAAAGTATTAACATTCTCTATATGTTTTTTTTCATCCTTCTTTTTTCCTCTTGTCTTCTCATTGTCCTCTTTTTCCATCTCAATTTCTTCTAATTCTTCTTCCGTAAACCAACTATTATTTTGTATACATTCATTCTTTATTCTATATAGATATGGCATTCCATGTCCAATAATATCAGCTATTTCTTTCATTCCTTTTCCACTTTTTATTAGTTTTTTTATTCTAATTGCCTCTTCTTTGTGTTTTTTTTCAGTTTGCAATTTTTTTTCTTCTCTTCTTCCCATATTACTTTCCTCTTTTATTTCCACAAAATTGTCTTTAATATATTACAACAAAACTTTTCCAACTTCCAAATTTTTTCCTCTTAGATAATCTAAAGTATTCATTTTTTTTGAATTTTCTGCTTGTAATTCTAACACTTTAACTACTCCATGAATTGCTTTAATATATAAACCTTTTTTAGCATCTGAAATAATAATTGTGCCATATGCTTGAGACTTATATTTTTCTATATCTTCTTTAAAATTTTTCAAAAAAATATTTTCATCTATAACATCTATTTTCCATAATTTTAATTTTTTATCATCAATAATCGAATATGCTCCCATTATAGGGTTTAGACCTCTAACTAAATTTTTTATTTCTATAGCTGTTTTACTATTCCAATCTATTTTGGCTATTGATTTATCTAACATTGGAGCATTTGAAAAATTTTCTCCTTGTTTCTTTCTTTTTACTGAACCTTCTTCTATCTGCTTTAATGTTTCTACTAAAAGTTTTCCACCTATATTGGATAATCTATCCCATAATTCACCTGTTGTTTCATCTTCACCAATATCAACTTCTTCTGTTAAAATCATATCTCCTGTATCCATTCCAATATCCATATACATTGTTGTAATTCCTGTTTTTTTCTCGCCATTAATTATAGCCCACTGTATTGGTGCAGCTCCTCTATATTTTGGTAATAATGAAGCATGTACATTAATACAACCAAATTTAGGAATATCTAAAATTTCTTTTGGTAATATTTTACCATATGCTACAACACATATTACATCAGGATTTAAAGATTTTATTTCATTAATAAAATCTTCATTTTTTTTCACTTTTTCTGGTTGATATATTTTTATATTATTTTCAATTGCAAATTCTTTTACCGGTGAATATACAAATTTCATTCCTCTACCTTTTTGCTTATCTGGGTTTGTTACAATTGCTAAAATATTATGATTATCTTTATATATTGCTTCTAAAGATTTTCTTGCAAAGTCTGGAGTTCCCATAAACACTATATTCATACCAAATTTTCCTTCCTTACTGTTAATATTTTACTCTTTATTATAAATTATATTTAATTTTTTCATTATTTTTTAGTGTCAGTTTCTGGTTCTACATATTCTAAAGTACCTGGAATAATTTTATCAATAAAGACTTCACCATTTAAATGGTCTACTTCATGACAAATTGCTTGTGCTAATAATTCTTTTGCTTTAATTTTTATTTTATTTCCGTCTCTATCTAATGCCTCTACTACAACTTCTGCTGGTCTTATTATTTTAGCAAATTTATTTGGAAAACTTAAACATCCTTCTTCAACTTCTTGTTCTCCTTTTTCCTTTTTTATTTCTGGATTTATTAAAACAATTGGCCCTTTATCATCATATAAATCTATTACTACTACTCTTTTTAGTATACCAACTTGAACAGCAGCTAAACCTACTCCATTAAATTTATGCATTGTTTCAATCATATCATCAATTAAATCTTGTAATTTAGCATCAATATTTTCAATTACTCTTGACTTTTTCTTTAATATTTCGTCTCCTTCTTCTCTTATTTGCCTAATCGCCACTTTATTTTCCTCCATTCTATATTTACAATATATAGCTATTTTTTGTGTAATTTTCTATACGTTTTTATTATTACATCATATTATTAGGATTAATGTTGACAGCAACTCTTGTAAAACGCAAATTTAATTTATAAACATCTTGCAAACATTTATTAAATACTGAATTAGCATTTTCATTCATATTTCCTTTAATAATCATTCTCCACCTTATTCTATTTTGTATTTTATCTATTGGTGCAGGCAAAGGCTTAAATATTTTAAATTCGTTACCATCTAATTCTTTTATTATATATTTATATACAAAATCTGCGGTCTTTTTTAATTCTTCTTCTTTAATACTATCAAAATTAATTATTATTATATCGCAAAATGGCGGATATTTCAACTGTTTTCTTAATGCTATTTCTGTATTATAAAATAAGTCATAATCTTGCTTTTTTGCATAGTCTAAAATGAAGTGTTCTGGATTATATGTTTGTATAATAACTCTTCCATCTAAATTGCCTCTTCCTGCTCTTCCAGCAACTTGTGTAAGTATTTGAAAAGTTCTTTCATTTGCTCTGTAATCATCTATATTCAAACTACTGTCTGCTGCAATAACACCTACTAATGTAACATTAGGAAAGTGATGTCCTTTTACTACCATTTGCGTACCAATTAATATATCTATACCATCATTTTTAAAACAATTTAGTATATCTTCATGTGAATTTTTTTTAGTTACTGTATCTACGTCCATTCTTATTGTTTTTGCCGTTGGAAATATTTTATGAACTTCTTCTTCAAGTTTTTGTGTTCCTGTTCCAAAATATCTAATTTTACTACTTTTACATTTTGGACAAATTTTTACTACATTTTCTTCATATCCACAATAATGACATTTTAGCTTATTGTCAAAACTATGATATGTCATACTTATATTACAATTTTTACATTTTATAGTATAACCACATTCTCTACACATTATAAAAGTTGAAAAGCCTCTTCTATTTAAAAATAGTATTGTTTGCCTTTTATTTGTCAAGTTATCCAACATTGATTTATATAAATCAATGCTAATCATAGATTTATTTCCATTTATTAATTCTTGTTTTAAATCAATTATTTTTACTGTTGGTAATTTTGAATTATTTGCTCTTTTTTGCAACCTTAACATAGTTATTTTATTTTGTTTTGCTTTATAATATGTTGTAATATCTGGAGTTGCACTACCTAATATTAAAGGACATTTATTTTCTTTTGCTAAAATTTCTGCTATTTCTTTTGCATTATATCTTGGACTCATTTCAGATTTATATGATGGGTCATGTTCTTCATCTATAATTATTATTCCTATATTCTGTACTGGTGCAAATATAGCAGAACGAGCTCCTATTATAATTTTTGCTTTTCCTTCTTTTATATTATTCCATTCATCATATTTTTCACCTGTACTTAATTTACTATGTAATACTGCAATTACTTCTTTACCAAATCTTGCAATAAATCTATCTATCATCTGTGGAGTAAGTGATATTTCTGGCACTAATACAATTGAATTTTTATTTTTTTCTAATGATTTTTCTATTAATTGCAAATATACTTCTGTTTTTCCTGCTCCTGTTACTCCATACAATAAAAATTGCTCATATCTATTACTTTCAATGGCTTGTTCTACTTTACTAAATGCTATTTGTTGTTCATCTGTTAATTTTAATTTTTTATCTCTTTCTATATTTTTATTTATTAATGGATTTCTTTCAATTTTTATTTCTTTTACCATTAAATATCCATTCTTTATAAGCGTATTTACAATTGCCCTTGAAAATCCTGTAAACATCTCAATTTCTGAAACTGTACAACCACCATTTTCATTTAAAAATTCTAATAATTTTTTATGTTTTTCGGATTTTATAATTCCTGTTTCTATATCAAATTTTATTTGCTCATAATCTTTGTTTAAATATATTGCATTTATTTTTTTATCTTGTATTGTATTTCCTTTCGCATTTCTCATTCCTGGTGATATCATTAACTTTACACATTCAGATATGTTACAAAAATATCTTTTTGCCATCCATTTTGCAAGTTCAATTTGTCTATTTGTTAAATTGTCTTTAATTTTTACTATTTCTTTTGTTTTATATAATGATTTTTCTTTAAAGCCTACAACATATGCTTCTTCTAATTCTTTAAAATTTCCAAATGGTACTAAAACCGTACTGCCTATTACTATATAGTCTTTTAATTCATTTGGTATAGAATAATCAAATGTTCTATTCAATTTTTTTGCTGTACTATTTATTATTACTTCTGCAATCATTGTTTCTCCTATGATTAGTATTATTTTTATTATATTTAAACTTAGCTTTTGTACTAATTTCTAACAATATTGTAATAATAAACTCTGTATTATATACAGAGTTTATTATACTAATTTTCTAACCACTTAAAATATTCTTTTTTTATTTTATTTGCAACCTCTGTTGGTGTTAAATTTGTTGTGTCTATTACTAAATCATAATTAGACATATCATCTTTTCTAACTTTGTATATATTCCAATATCTTTCTGTTTCAATTCTATATCTTTCTTGCATATCTGCTTTTTGTTCTTCTACTGTGTTAAATTTTTCTGAACTTTTTCTATTTTCATCTTCAAAAGCTCTTTTGGCTGCTACATCTATATCTACTTTCATATATACTTTAAAAGATTCTGGTACAGCATACCACCCTAAGCGAGCATCTATAATAAAATTGTCATGCTCTTTTGCATATTCTGCTGCACTATTTTCTACTTGTCTATCAATTTCTGGATGATTTTCTACATATTTATTAAATGTTGTTATATCCATACCTTGTTCTCTTGCTAATTTTCTAAAATATTCTCCATTTCTGTATACTCCATAATGTAGTTCTTCCATTAATATTTTTGATACTGTTCCTTTACCACTTGCAACTTCTCCTGCAAGCGATATAATATGTCTTTTTTCCATTTATTATCCCTCTTCATCTTCTTTTTTTTCTTCTTTATTTATTATTCTTACTTTTCCTTCTGCTATTTCATTTGCAGCTAACGTAACTGGTGATTCTTCATTAACCTTTGTTAAAGGCTCATCTCCTTTTGCTATTTGTCTTGCCCTTTTTGATGTAGCTATTACTAATTCATATCTATTTTTGGCCTTTTTTAATAATTCCGCAACACTTGGTTTTACTATCATTCTCTTTCCTCCCTCTAAAAATGTAATCATATTTTATATTTCTTCTTGAGTTATATCCTTGTCTAATCTTCCCGCTACTGTTTCTGGTTGTATGGCAGATAATATTATGTGACCTGAGTCTGTTATTATTACTGCTCTTGTTCTTCTACCACATGTAGCATCTATAGCTGTTTTTGCATCTTTTGCTTCTTGTATCATTCTTTTTATTGGCGCTGATTCTGGACTTACAATTGCCACTATTCTATTTGCAGATACTATGTTTCCAAACCCTATATTAATTAATTGCATTTAAAACCTCCATTTTGACAAATTTTAGTCAAATTAAATTTTTAGCCTATATAATAGCCTCGATATGTTCGATTTTATTAAGATTTATTTTTATGTATCTATTTTACTACATTTTTTCTTAGAAGTCTAGATTTTATTCAAAATAAATTTTTTATAAATGTATTGAAATATTAATTAATTTAATGCTATAATAAATTTGTATTAAATTTTATAAACAAATGAAAGGAGGCAATGTTAGTTTTACACTAACATAATTAACGATATGATAGAAATGGATAATATGGATAATTATTTTAATCATTCTGAAGGTATGAAAATTATTAATTCTTATGAAGCTATAAGAGACAACATAGATTTACTTTCTGCAACAGTAAAAGTAGATGAAAATGGTTTAGCTCACGATAAATATGGTGGAACACAATACCAAGATTATGCTATTACTAGAAAGGACGGAAGCGAAGTTATATTAAGAGAACTTTCTAGTGAATTAGAAGGTCTTCATAAATATATGATAAAATATGACTTATATTCTTCACCAAATAATAATAATTCAATTATTTGCTACTCTGAAGGAATAGATTTAAAAACCGCATATTCTGATCAATTATATTTTAATGCATTGCAAAGTTTAATTGATGAAAACAGAATACAAGATAGGCTTAATATAGCAGCATCAAATGGTTGTGATAAACTTTATTTAGGTGGTATTATATATGAAAATAATAAATACAGAAAATCTCGTTCTCCCCAAACAGAAGCTAATTTGTATCAATATTTACGCAATCAAAATATGAATAAAAATTTACCTGTACCACAGCCAGAAGAAAAAAAAGGATTATTAAGTTGGATTAAAAATCAATGGAAAAAAGTTAAGAATGTATTTAGTAAATCTTCTAAATCTTCACCAGAACAATCAAACATTAATGAACAAACTGCTTATGATCCAAATAAGGCTTATAGAGATAGTTCTCGTTTATCTCCAGAACAACTTTCACCTTTAGTACAAAAACCAAATGATATGAATTATGAACATCAATCTCAACAATATACTCATAATAATGATAATGATGAGTTATCTCTTTAATTTTATAATGGAGAAAGAACTGAATAATATTTTATTCAGTTCTTTCTCTATTAACCACATTATAAAAAATATATTTTTTACTTCCATTTATAATATTTTACTTCTTTGTCAATATAAATCCAGTAGAAATATATCTTGTTTTATGAGCTCCTGTACTATCTATTGGGTCATTTATAATTTCTCCATCAACATACATAACACTTGATGTTCCACCATCTAAATTTGCTGCATTGTATGCTCCATAATTTTGCATTATTTCAATTAAATCATTCATATCTGCACCTGGTTTTGATACTGTTCTACCATCTATTACTAAAAACAATACTATTCCATCTTTTCTTTGACCTATTGCTGTACGAGGTGCTGTTCCCCAACCGCCATTACCTAAAACTTCTGATGCCTTTCCATTAACTATTAAATATGGCCCAAACGATACCGCATCTCTTACTTTCATTTGTTGTGCTTCTTTTACAGTCATCTTTCCTAAAACTAATTTATCATCTTCTGTAAATCCTATCAAACCACCTGTTGATGTGTACTTATTCTGTGATACTAATTTTCCTTTTGAAAATGTTATTCCTAATGGATTTGCTCCATTACTATTATAATTTGGATCTATAAATCCTCCTCCATTTATTGCAACTAATGCATCATTATCATCAGCCATAGTTTTTAAATATTGACCTGATTTTCCTAAATTTTTTGTTACTACTGTTTCTACTCTTGATGGATCATATATAACTGCTAGATATCCTGAATAGCCTTTTCCTTCTATTTCTAATATTTTATAATCATCATTTTCATCTCTTTCTAATACAGCCTTTTCATATTCGTTTTTATATTCTGTTTGTCCTTTATTATCCAATACAACAGTTAATTCATCTGGATTAGTCATTTCTTCTGATTCTTTTACTCTATTTCTATTTAATACCTCTTGTATATCTTCATCACTAAAAAACCACGTTGCTAAATATTGATGCGTCATTGTTGTCATTGCTGTTGTAATCCACCATTCTCTAAAACTAGTAATTGGTCCATATAATAAAAAGAAAAATGCTGATACACCTAAAACTATTAATATTACTATTGTTAATAATATTTTTTTCCATATTTTCATTTTTTTCTTATGTTTATTTCTTTTTTTCTTTCCTTGGTTATTTTCTTCCACTTGTTCTTTCATTATTTCCTCTCCTCTTATATCATTTGTTCCCAATTATTTTCTCTTTATATATTATGCATTTTTTTGCTCTATGTTTTTCTTTATTTTTAGTGCTTTTTTTCTAATTCTTTGTATTGCAGTATCAACTGATTTTATTTTTATATTTAAACATTTTGCAATTGTAGCATAGGATTTTCCTTGTTTATATTGTTTTAAAACTTGTTTTTCAAAATCACTTAAACTTTCTTCTATTTGCTTATTTATAGAACTATAATATTCTTTTTGTGTTATAATATCTAATGGATCTTCTACTGTCTTTGTTTCTAATACTTCTATTACAGATACATCATCATTTTCATCATATGCAGCTGAATTTAAAGATAGCGAAGAATTAAGTGGTATGTGCTTTTGCCTATTTGAATTTTTTACAGCAGTTATTAATTGTCTTTCTATACACATATTTGCAAAAGTTTTAAATGAATTTTGTTTATGTATATCATAAGATTTTACAGCTTTGTATAAACCTATCATTCCTTCTTGTATTATATCTTCTTTTTCAGCACCTATTATAAAAAATTTGCTTGCTTTCATATTTACAACTTCATTATATCTGTCCATTAGACAATTTAGTGCATTCATATCTTTATTACGTATTATTTCTATTAATTGTTCATCATTTAGTTTTTCATATTTTTCATCACTTAAGAATATGTTTCTTCCTGCCATTTAGCGCCTCCAATATTGATTATAACGATATTATATTAACAAATTTTACATCTGTCAATATTTTTTGACACAATTTTTCCGCCTCCTAATATAATATCATCAATATAAAATACAGCCGATTGTCCTGGTGTAATTGCTCTTTGTGGTTCATCAAAAATAACTTTAATTTCATTTCCATATTGCTTTATTTTAGCTTTTGCAACTTTTGATGAATATCTAGTTTTTACTTCTACTTCCATCTCTTTTTCTACATCATCTACTAATAATAAATTTATATCAGTAACTATAATTTCTTTTTTATATAATTCTTCTTCTTCTCCAACTATAACTTGATTTTTTTGTTTATTAAACCCTATAACAAATAATGGCACTTTATAAGATATTCCCAACCCTTTTCTTTGGCCTATTGTATAATTATATAATCCATTATGTTTTCCTAAAATTTCTCCTTTTGAATTTACAATATTTCCTTCTTTTGGTCTTATATCAGAATTATTTTCTAAAAATTTTTTATAATTTCCTTCTGGAACAAAACATATGTCCTCACTATCAGGCTTGTTGGCAACTTTTAAATCATGATTTCTTGCTATTTTTCTTATTTGTTCTTTATCTTCAAAATCTGCAAGAGGAAATATTATATGTTCTATTAGGTGTTTTGGTATATTCCACAAAACATAACTTTGATCTTTTTTGCCTGCTTTTGATTTTTTTAGAACCCATCTTTTATATTTTTCACTATATTCCGTTTTTGCATAATGTCCTGTTGCTATATAATTACATTCTAATTCTTTTGCTTTATCCCACATAAAACCAAATTTCATATATTTATTGCATTCTATACATGGATTTGGAGTTTTACAATTAGCATAACAATATATGAAATCATCTATTACATATTTTCTAAATTCTTCTTTACAATTATATATAAAGTGTGGTATTCCTAAGGTATTACAAACATTTTTTGCATCAATATATGTATTTGTATTACAACAACTACTTCCAGCAAATAATTCTAAAGTTGTTCCTATTGGTTCGTATCCTCGTTCTTTTAGTAGTAATGCTGATACACTACTATCAACACCTCCACTCATTCCTAATAATACTCTGTTATTTTTCATTTTTTATCAAAATCCTTCCAATATCATAATACTTGCATTTTTGATTTCTCTCTTTAGGCATTTTATCATAAAATATATAAAATATAAAGTTTTTTGATTAAATTTTAATAGTTCGTGGTTACTAATTATTGGTTATATATAAAAATAGTATTAAAAGCATTGAAATATAAGATTTTCATTTCATTCCTCGGCTCATTACAAAGCTTAAGAAATTCTAACTTATTTTATGGCACCCTTTCACTCACGCGAACTATTTCCATAAAATTGCGTAGAATTTCTAAAGCTTTTCCAATCACATTCGTCATTTCATTCAAATTCTTATATTTCAATGCTTTTGAGAAAAAAAATATATAAGCAATGGTTATTACTTTTCTCAATCTTTATAATTAGCTTTAAAATGTAATAAAATTACTTTGCATAATATAGCATATATTTGAATAAATTTTACAAAAAGTATTTGGAGGTTGTTATGTTCGTATATAATGTAAAAATTAATGGAAAGAATTTATTTAAAATATTTTTTATTGTTACAACAATTATTGTACTTACATTATTTGGATTTGGCACATATAAAATTTTTTCAACTGCACATTCAAATTTTACCGTTTCTGATATTTTAAAAAATCCAGATGTTGTTGATATTCCTACAATTAATTATACCAATGTTTTAAAAGAGGTTCATGAAAATATTGATTCTTATGTAGGAACTAAAATTCATTTTACAGGATATGTATATAGAGTTATCGATTTATCTGATAATGAATTTATTATAGCAAGAGATATGCTAATTAGTTCAGATTATCAATCTGTAGTTGTTGGTTTTCTTTGCAAATATGACCACGCTAAAGATTTTATAGATAATACTTGGATTGAAGTTACTGGTGAAATAACTAAAGGAAATTATCACGGAGATATGCCTATAATAAATATTACTGACGTAAAAACTGTTCAAAAGCCTACAGACGACTATGTTTACCCTCCTGACAACAGCTATATTCCAACAAGTTCTCTTATTTAAATTATATTATAATTTGTTCTTGCACGAAATTCACATAGTGAATTTCTGTGCATTTTACTTAAAACTACTTTGTATCTAAAATTGTTTTTACTACTCCTTTGTCAAGTAAAGTTGAAAATATATTTTTTAAAATTATTAGTACAATAGGACCAATTAACATTCCTATTACTCCAATAAATCTAAATCCTGTATACATTGCAATTAAAGTAAATATTGGGTGTATTCCTATTTTATTACTTACTATTTTGGGTTCTATAATTTGTCTTATTACAGACATTATTATCCATAAAACTATTATACTAATACTTAATTTTAAATCTCCATTTATAGCTAAGCATACTGCCCATGGTATCATTACTGTACCTGAACCTAATATAGGAAGTGCGTCTACAAATCCAATAAATACAGCCATTAGCAAAGGATATTGTACATTTAATTTGCAAAATTTTAATATATACAAACCTATAATAGAAATAATAAAAGATACTAATATTAAAATAGCTTGTGCTTTTAAATATCCTCCTAATGTATGAATTAACTCTCTTAAATGTTTACCTATATTTTTTACCCATGATTCTGGTAAATGGTGTTCTAGTTGATCTAGCATATATATTTTATCTGTACATATGAAATATAAAGATAATATAGTTATAACAACATATATTGCTATTTGTGGTATTGATGTTACTATATTTACAATGTTTGTTAATACTTTTTTAGCCCATGCTGATGAAGTATTAATAAATGTATTTGTTGTATCTCCTATTATCGACATTATTTCATCTGATAAACTTATTTTTTGAAAATCTAATCTGCCTATTATTTCTTGAATCTTTATGTATGCTTTATCAAAATAATCATTAATTCCTTGTAATAAATTTGTTGCTTCTGCGACTAATGTAGTTATTCCCCATACTAATGTGCCTATTATGATTGTAAATACTATTATAAAAATAATAATTGAACTTGTCCTTCTGGATAATTTGAATTTTTTCATTATCTTTTTTATTGTTGGTTCAATTATTAATGAAATTACAAAAGCAATTAAAAATGGCATATAGAATACTGCTAATCTAAATGAAAGATATATTGCTATAATTGCTAATATTAAATATATTATTCTTTTTGATACCTTTGTCCAATAATTTTTATCAAAAGTCATCTTCTATTTATGATAGTTATAAACTATCATTTCCTCCTTTTCAATATTCCTTCATTTTCAAATTCTTAAATTCAGAAATAGCTAATTTTAGAATTTTTTATGTAAATAATATTTTATATAATAGGAAATGCATTTGAAATAAAATATATATGAATTCTTTCCATAAATTTTTAAGAATTTCTAGCTTAATTATTTTCAATGCATTTTTTTCAAAATTATATATTTTATTTCAATTAGAATTGTGAAATTAAAGTTTCATAGTGTTTCCTATTATATAAATTAACTATTTATTAATATAAAGTATAAATTGTTTATATTATTTTATTCTGCATTTTGTGGATTATTCTTACAATTACATATATTTTCTATTGTTGTACAAACTTCTTGTCTTCCTAATTCACTATCAAAATGTGCTAAATCTCCCATTGTTAATATTCCTACTACTTGATTATTTTCTACTACTGGTATTCTTCTAATTTGATTTTGGGCCATTTTGTTTTGTGCTTCATATATTTCGTCGTTTCCACCACATGTACAAATATTGTTGCAAGTCATAATTTCGCTTACTGGCGTTTGTTTTACATCTTTATCACATGCTATGCTCCTTAAAATAATATCTCTGTCTGTTACTATACCTACAACACAGTTGTTGTCATCACAAACTGGTACACAACCTATGTGTTTATCACACATTATTTTCGCTACTTCATAAACTTTGTTGTTTGGATTGACACAACATACATTATTACTCATACAATCTTTAACCTTCATATATTCACTCTTCCTTTCTATTTTATATGAAATTATGTTTTCATATATGTTACAATTCAGCAAAGTTTTTTATTTTACTTAATTGTAACTTTATATAATTTTTATTTGTCAAATTTTTTGACAAGTTCTTATTTTTATTTTTTACCAAAATTAAAAGATTATTCAATATAATATGAATAACCTTTCTATTTTTATATAATAGAAAGTAATTCTAATATTTTCTATTATATAAATATTTCTATTTTATTCTATTTTTTTATTTTATTCTATTCCATTTCTTCGTCTTCCTCTTCTGTGTGTTCTTCGCCTAAACTATCTTCAAATGCTTTTACTACATTTTCTCTTACTTTTTGTTCAACTTCTTTCATTACATCTTCATTTTCTTTTAGATATCTTTTAACATTTTCTCTACCTTGACCTATTCTTTCGCCTTTATAACTAAACCATGAACCACTTTTTTCTATTATATCTAAGTTAACTGCCATATCTAGTATATTTCCTGTTTTAGATATTCCTTCTCCATATACAACATCAAATTCTGCTTCTCTAAATGGTGGTGCTACTTTATTTTTTATAACTTTTACTCTTACTCTATTCCCCATTACTGCTCCATCTTGTTTTATGTTATCAATTTTTCTTATATCTAATCTTACAGATGCATAAAATTTAAGTGCTCTACCTCCTGTTGTTGTTTCTGGATTTCCAAACATTACTCCTATTTTTTCTCTTAATTGGTTTATGAATATAATTACTGTTTTTGATTTATTTATTGCTCCTGCTAGTTTACGCAAAGCTTGTGACATTAGTCTTGCTTGCAATCCCATATGTGAATCGCCCATATCTCCATCAATTTCTGCTTTTGGAACTAATGCAGCTACTGAATCTACTACAATTACATCCAATGCTCCACTTCTTACTAAGCTTTCTGTTATTTCTAATGCTTGCTCTCCTGTATCTGGTTGTGAAACTAACAAATTATCTATATCTACTCCTAATTTTTTGGCATATACTGGGTCTAGTGCGTGTTCTGCATCTATAAATGCTGCTTCTCCTCCCATTTTCTGTGCTTCTGCTATAACATGTAATGCAAGCGTTGTTTTTCCTGATGATTCTGGTCCAAATACTTCTACAATTCTTCCTCTTGGAAGTCCTCCTATTCCTAATGCTATATCTAAACTTAAAGCTCCTGTTGGAATACTTTCAATTTCCATTGCTTTAAATTCTCCTAATTTCATTATTGAACCTTTACCAAATTGTTTTTCTATTTGACTCATTGCTACTTCTAATGCTTTTCTTTTTTCATTATTTTCTTCCATTTTTCTCTCCTTTTCTTACTTTGCTTGAGAGTTTAAATCACTATAAATTCTTAATTACCCTCAAATTACATTTTTATTTTTCAAAACTTTTGTTTGATGTTTTTATTATATACTATTTTTTTATTTTGTCAAGATAATTTTTTTATTTATACCAACTTTCTATATTATAAAAAATATTAAACCAATTTGGAGTTATCTCTCCTGCTAAACCACTATTACATGCAACAAATTCTTTGCTATTACATATACTTATATATGGTACATCTGCATTATATATTTGTATAAGTCTATCAAATTTTTCCTTTAATAAATTTTCATCTGTAATATTATTTACTTCTTGCATTATAATATTTACTTCTTCATTATAATAGTTTGCTATGTTATTATTTCCCAAATATGTATTTAAACTAGGATTCGCTGATACATATGCACCACATAATATTATGTCATAATTTTTATTGGCTATGTATGAATTATATTGATTGTCATTTGCTTTTATTAAATTAATTCTTATTCCTTGTTGTTCTAATTGTGATTTTATTGTTTCTGCTATTGCAACTTTATTGTTATCACTTGCTTTTACAATTAAATTGAAATTTAATCTTTGTGTTCTATAATTTACATATTTTTGCCAATATTTATAACTAAAACTCCAACCATCATTTATTAAAGTATTTGCAACTTGTTCTATATTGTATCCATATTGAATATGCGATTGCGTATATAACCAACTACCAAAATTTAATGGAAAATCTGATGTAGTATATTTATTTTGGAAAACATTTGATACTATATTTTGTTTATCTATACAATATGATATCGCTTTTCTTACTTCTAAATTTGATAATATAGCATTTTGCATATTAAAAGCTAAAAATATATGCTCCCTTCCATTAAATTCCTTTAAATTATATCCTAATGTTCCTATATAATTTTCATAATTTAAATTAGTTGTATTTAATAAATCTATATTTCCTAATTTGAATGCATTATATAATTCTCCTGGCGTTGAATATAAATTAAGTTTTATATTTTGTAATAATATATTTTTGTTTTCTTTATTCCACCATTGGTCATTTTGGCCTAATATTATTTTATCACTTTGTACATCAGTAATTTTATACATTCCTGTTCCTATTGGAGATATATTTTTTTCTGTATTTTGAAAATCATCTTCTGCGTAGAAACTACTACTCATTATTGGAAATGCTAAGTTGTATTCAAAAAACGGAATTTCTTGTGATAATACGATTTGTATTGTATAGTCATCTACTACTACTACTCGTATTACATATTGCACATTGTATGCATATATAGATTGCGTTTCTTTTAATCTGTCTATTGTATATTGCACATCTTTTGCTGTAAATTTTTCTCCATTTGACCATTGTACTCCTTCTCTTAGTTTTATAAGATATGTAGTTGCATCTATTTTCGCCCATTCTGTTGCTAAACATGGCTCTGTTTTATAATCTGTTGTTATATTGACTAACGGCTCAAATATTAATTTTGATACATCTTGTACATTTTTGTTATTGCTTAATATTGGATTTATTGTGTCAAATGTAGCTATCCCCAATGTTATTTCTGTTATAGTTTGCTCTTCTTCTTTTATTGATTCTGTTTTTATTATTTGCTCTGGTTCCTGTTCTTCTGTCTTTACTCTATATACTGCATATATTGCTATTACTATTATAAAAATTGTAAATATGTATTTTATAATATTATTTTTTATTTCTATTCACTTCCTTTTTACTTTTGGAATTTTTTTCTTCTGTAATAATACATTAATATCGTTTTTTTTTCAAGTGCTTAATAAATTTTAAATGTATTTTTTGACATTCATAGTTAAATGAAATATTATGGTGTTATTAAATATTTAAAAATTTTTTTATTTATAAACTGTAACTACTGTATTTTACAATTAATTGTGAAAACTAAGTTTAAATGTAATAAGGACACATAATTAGATTATCTAATTAAATGCCCCCAAAATTTAATTTACTATTTATATACCGATTACTTTGTAAATGTAATCTATTTTTGCCAATTTTTTAAGTGTATGTAAAGCTATTTTCTTGACTCTACAATTAATTTTATACCTGTTCTGTCTTCTCCCTCAACTTCTACTTCTGCAAATGCAGGTATACATACTAAATCTACTCCCGCTGGTGCTACAAATCCTCTTGCTATTGCTACCGCTTTTACTGCTTGATTTAGAGCTCCTGCTCCAATTGCTTGCATTTCTGCCTTTTGTGATTCTTTAACCAATCCTGCAATAGCTCCTGCTACTGAATTAGGATTTGATTTTGATGAAATTTTTAAAATTTCCATTTTCTTTTGCCTCCTATATTTTTTTATTTTTGTTGCAACTTTTACATTTTGTATTTTACAATATCTGGAAATTAATGTCAATACTTTTCTGGAAAATTTTTCCATTTTTATTTTCTTATTTAGTTTGCGTTCTCTGTTTCTATGTGTTCTTACTAATTATTTTTTTAAGATTAATGTATTATCTTTCTTTAATATATATCATAATTTTTACAAAAGTTTTATCACTCACTTTCAAATAAGTTCATTTTTGAATATTCGTGGTGAAAAGTTGCATAACCTCTTCAATATTCGTGGTAAAAACTTGCATCTTGTACTTGTTTTTCGTGGTGAAAATTTGCAAAAGAAAATTATAAAAATAACGTATATATGAATTTTGATGAAAATCCATCATATTTTTCCTGTAGGATATGTTGAAAATTTTCAAATGTATTAAATACTCTCCTCCCTCATTTTTACTAAATAATAAATTTAAACTCTTGTATTCCTTTAAAATAGCTTATGACACAAAATCAATATTTGACGCAATAAAAGCAGAAGTATCAAATTTCCAACCTAATATAGACTATCTAATAGAACAAGCAAAAGAAGAAAAAGAAACAGCACAAGCAGAGGCAACAGCAAGCTTAGAAGCATATAAAGAGGTAATTCCAACAGTAGAAGGATTATCAACAGAAGATATAAGCATTATAAGCCAAACAGTAGCACAAGCAGAAGAAGGTATAAAAAATTCAAAAACTGCAAGTGAGATAGCACAAGCAATAGAAAAATTTGAAACTGTAATGAAAAACTATGAAAATGTTAGAGTAGCAAAATCTAAAAAAGTAACTTTAGACACTTTAAATAGTGAACTAGAAAATGCAAGTGAAGGATTAACATCAGTAATAAATGATGCAATTTCTGCAATAAATAAAGCAACAACAGTAGAAGGTTATACTGATGCTGAAGGAAATGAAATTAACGGTATTGAAGATATTTTCGAAGAAATAACACAAACTGTAGAAGATATTAAATCAGCTCAAGATGAAGCAGAAAAAATCTTAATCATATATGGAGAAAGCATTGATGAAACAAGTATGACAACATCATATAAAGGAATAGTAAAAAATGAATTAGCTAAATATAGGCAAGAAATTGACAAAGCAACAACAGCAGAAGACATTGAAAAAGCAGTAAGTTCATTTGAAGCATTTTTACAAGATAATAGATATAATTCAGTAGCGAAAATAGCAGAGAAAAAGATTTTACAGGCACACAAAGATAGCGCAGTAGCAAAATTAAATGAATATGCTGAATACAACAACGAAGAAGTTAAGACAATGGTAAAGGATTATATTGAAAAAGTAAATGATGCAGAAACAGTAGATGCAGTTGATACAATAATGAATGATATTGAAACAACAAAAGGAGCTATTTCAACACTAGAAGATAAAATAGCAGAAATTGAAGCAACATTAGAAGCACAACAAATAGCATATGCAGCAGCATATAAAAATGCAGTAGCAGAATTAGATGAATACACAAAATATCTTGAAAGTGATACAACTATAACAGAAGACCAAAAGAAAGATGTTCAAGAAGCAATATATAATACAAAATCTAATATGACAAGAGTTACAACATCAGGAGAAGTATATAGCTCAATGAAAACATTTAGAGATTATATAAATACATATTATTCAGATTTATCTGATGAAGTAGGAAATTTTGCATTTATAAATGCAAGAAATGTAGCTATAACAACATTAAATGAATATGCATCAAAAACTGGAGTTTCAGAAGAAGTTAAAGCAATAATAACAGAAGCAATAGAAAAAATGAATATAATAGAAGATAATGACGAAAATGCAACAGCTGATAATATAAATGCCATGTTACAAGAAACACAAGTAAAGATTGCAGCACAAGAATTATCAGAAGAAAAGAGTGAAGCTATCAAGAGACTTACAAAATATGTAAATGTTGATGCTATAATGGAGGAAGCAAAAAGCAATGGTGCAAGTTATGATAACGAAGCAACAATAAAGAAAGAAGTACAAGATTTAGCAAAAGATACAATGGAAAAAGTACAAAAAGCTACCAAAAAAGCAGAAATGCCTAATGTAGATGAAATAATAAAACAAATAACAGATAAATTACAAATAAAATCTGAACAAGAAATAATAGATGAAGATCGTACTATCGTTTTAGATAAAATAAAAGAATATACACAATTATCAAAAGAAACTGGAGATAGTAGTTTAGAAAGTGAAATACAATCAATGATAACAGCAATAAAAGAAGCAACTTCAGAAGAAGAATTAAATTCTCTAGAGGATGATTTCGATAAATATATAGATGAACATTATTCATTATTAGACAAAAAGAAAGATGGTATTGCTAAACTAAGTGATTATACAAATGAAGAAAAAGCTGATACATATGCAGATGATAGTGCAATTCAGAATATTGTAAAAGAATCAATACAAAATGTTAAAAAAGCAAAAACTCTTGAAAAAGTTCAAGATATAATTGCTGAAGCAGAAAAGGAAATAGAAGAAAGAAAAACAGAAATTAAAGACTTTGTAGAAGAAAAAGATAAAATGGAAGGTATCTTAACAGGTACTGCAATAACAGAAGCGGATTCTACAGTAGGTAAAAATGAAGAAACTGGCTTTGTACTTGCAGATTATGTAGGATATGACGATATTGTAACAACAACGGTATCAAGTTATATAAAAGAGGTTGAAAAAGTACAATATGATTCAATAGTAGCAAAATTAGGAGAAGAGGCTACAGAAGAGCAAATAAAAGAAGCATATAACAAAGCATTTGAAGATATTATAGAAGAAGCATTAAAAATAGTTGAAGCATATGTAAAACAAGATAAAGATGAAGCAACACAAGAAGTTACAGAATATCATACTCCAGAAATAACAGAAGAAAGTTTCTTTGGAGTAAATGAAGATGGAAGTAAAAAATTAGAATTAAAAGCAACATTAAAGCAAGATCTATCAAACACTGAAAAAAATATAAAAGAAACAGCAATTGGAGGAAGTATAGAAGCAGTTGCATTAACTAGAGAATCAGTAGAAAATATTAAAAATGCAAAAACAGCAAATGGTGTAGATGAAATAGTAACTAATGCTGAATTAGCAATAGATATAAAAACAGCAAGAGTATATTTAGAAAATATAACAGAAAGTAAAACATATAAAGCATTAAGTGATTTAAATAAAGAAGCATTATATAATGAAATAAAAGCAGATAAGAAAGACATAGACAAATCACAAAACCATGAAGATTTTATAAACAAAATAGATAACGCAAAAGCAGACTTAGGTGCAAAGATAAAGGAACTACAACAAGGAGAAAAAGAAGTTGTTGATAATGCTATAGATACTAATGGAACAGGAAGTACAGGTTTAGGTTCTAAAACATATGAAAATTTACAATCAAATATTGAATTAAATGATGATGGAACAATTACAGGTACTTTAAATAAAGTTGAATATCAGGCATATTGGGGTGTTAATGGCGCACAAAATCCTTTAAAGAAGGGATATTACTTAGGTTTAAAATTAGATAAAGGAACAGCAGATAAGATTTATGTACAAAAATCTCATAGAAGTAGTGTAGATAATGTATGGACAAATGACACAGAAAAAGAAGTAACTGATGAATATGTAATTGTTAGAATTCCAGAAGAATGTATTGATAATAATACCATAAAAAAAGATTGCATAAAATTAACAGTTAGCTTAAAAGATAACAGTAATAATACCATAGCAATAAATTCATATGATTTAAGTACATTAACATTAAAATAGTATTAAGTAATTTGAACAATTAGTAGAAAGCATATTTTATGAAAAAAGCAAGATATTAAATCTTGCTTTTTTTCACATATTTTTAATTATTTTCTGTTGATAAAGTTAATTGACTTAAATCGTATTCATTAATAGCTATAGTTTTATTACTGCTATCATAGAATTTAACTTCTAATTTTAAAGAATCTTCTTTAATTTTATCATTGTTATCTATACAAACATCTGGAATTCTTATAATTATAATTCCACTTTCATCTAAGTCTTTATTTGTTGAAGTCCAACTGTTTTCATTTTTTTCCCATTTTACTACATTAACCTTTTGTGCATTACTTACAGTAGATTTATCTATTTTTAAAGCTAAATAATAACCTTTTTGTAACGTACCATTTGATGATGAAAAAGCTTTATAGTTATCAACTTTCTTCAAAGTACCAGTAATTGTTCCATCTTCATTTAATTGTATATTTTCTTGTAAATCTTCATATTTCTTTTTTCCTAAACCTGTACTTCCTGTTCCATTAGTATCTATAGCATTATCAACAACTTCTTTTTCTCCTTGTTGTAGTTCCTTTATCTTTGCACCTAAGTCTGCTTTTGTGCTATTATTCATATAGTTTGTTTTTATATTATTTTATATTAAACAATCTAAACTTTAAGCGGACTTTTTGAAATTATATATAGTAAAGTCCAAAAAAGCAAGAGTGTCTCTTGCTTTTTTGTAGATATATAAATAACTTATTAAGTATTAGCCAAAGTTAATTTACTTAAATCATACATAGCATCTGTAAGTACATTTCCATTTTCATCTTTTATTTTTATTTCTAAGCTTATTGGACCTGCTATTGCTGTTTCATTAATATTACTGCTTGGTATTCTTGCTATTATATATCCTTTACCTTTATTCTTTGATTCATCACTTTCACCTTTAATAACATTATTTTCAGTCTTAACTCCATTTACTATTATATTTGCTTCGATATTTTTTACATCTTCTGCATTAATTACTTCTAGTGCTAGATAATAACCATTTTCAGAATTACCACCATTCACACTATTAAATCCACCAAAGTTAGTAATTTTTTTCAATTGTCCGCTAATTAATCCTGTTGATGTCAATTTTATATTTTTCTCGAATTCTTGATATGTTCGACTTGATGCAGCACTTATACCTACTTGATTATTTGAATTAAAATTGTCTATTGTTGCAAATACATATATTTTACTTAATTCACTTTTTTGTTCTTCTAATTTTGTTTTTATTATTTGTGGTGTTATTTTTCCATTTTCGTCTTCAGTTTCATTTTCGATTTTTGTTTTGCATTTATTCATTAAGCTATCATATGCATTCTTATTTTGTCCTGTTGGTATAGTGTTATATAATTTACTATTTTTTATATTTTCAATACATTGTTTTGCTATTTCTTTTTCTACTGCTACTTTTGCATCATTTACAACGTCTTCTAATTGCTCTTCATTTTTAGCTTGTTCTATAGTTGTTATTTCTTCACTCATAAGCATCATTGCCGGTGCTAGTGAAATAATGGATTCTTTATTTTCTGCCCATTCACCTTCATATTGTTGTTTAGCATTTCCTATAGCTTCTTCAAGAATGGTTTCAGTAGCGCTTAAGTCTAATCCTTTATTAAATTCACTAGGTTTAATTATACCAGTATATCCGTCTATTTCTTCAAATGCTTCATTTTTCTCTTGTGTTACATATTGATCTATATTGTTTGTAAGAGTATTTAATACTTCTTCAAATGCATCTTTATATTTTTCTTCTTTTTCATCTTCTGATAATCCTTTATTTATATTATCAAAGTTTATTTTTTCTATATCTTTTTTAGCATTTTCTACCAATTGTTTTACGACATTGTCCCAATTTTTATATTCCTCAATTTGTGAGAAAGTTGATTCTTCAAATGCATTACCTTCTTGTGTTTCTTCATTAGATAAAAGTTCTTCTGCATCAGCTTTTATTTCTTCAAAATCTGTTATTAATTCTGTCCTTTCTTTTATGTCTTCTTTTAATTGTCCAATTATTTCACCAATTTTATCACTATTTTCAGCTTTCTTTATTTTAGAGATTGCACTGTCTATATAATTCTTAATTACATTGTCATTTGGATAAGTTATTGTTGAGTCTTCTTCTGTATCATTATATTTTCCTTTATTTAAATTTTTAATTGTATCATCTTTTTCATTTAATAGTTGATAATGTGTATTTACGTAATTTTCGTAATCACCTGCTAATTTTTCTAATTCTTCAGTTGTTTTTGCTTCGTTTATAGCACTTATTATTGATTTTAATTCTTTTTCTAAGTTAGTGTCACCAGTTTCTTTTGATAGATTGATTTTTTCTTGTATCGTGTCTAAAATTTTTACACGTTCTTCATCTGCTTTTTCTTTTTCAGATTGTATTCCTAATAATTCTATTATTTCATCTATTACTCTATTTACTTTTTCGTTTAATTGCTTTTTATCTGTTGCATTTTGTATATTTTTCAATTCTTTATTTATTTTTTCTTTTACATCTGCTTCTTTTTCTTTACCTTTAGCAAGTTCATTATATTTTGTTAGTCTCTTTGTTGCTTCGGCTTTTGCTTCTGTTAACTCTTGTGCTTCTACTTTTGCTATTGCATCGTCTTTAATTTCTTTTATTTTACTTGCTGTTGCATTTTCGCTGTCTGTTTCTATTGCATTCATTTGAGTTATTGCTTGTTCTACTATTCTTTTTATTGTTTCTGATTCCTTATTTTCTGTTACATATTCATTTAATTCTTCTATTGCTTCTTTTCTTGCATTTTCAAATGCAAAGTTTCCTACTGCTTCATTTAATTCTTGATAATATTCACCTATATAAGTACTTAATGTATTTAGTGCATATTCTACTTCTCCTGATGTTTCTACCTTTGTGATTTTTGTTTTTGTATTGTCGATTATTTTTTGTATATCTTCTTTTTGTGCGTCATCTGTTATTACTTCTTTTAAGCATAGTTCATATTCATTTAGTACCTCTATTGCATTTTTATATGCTACTGCATATTTCTTTTTTCCTTCTTCTATATTAGCTTCAATTTCGGCTACTTCTTCTTTTAATTTTGCTAAATAGTCTTCTTTTTTTCTATTTACATCATCTACTTTTTCTTGTTCGTCTATTGCTTCAATTGCCTCTTCTATTAATGTTGAAATGTCTACATATTCATATTTAGCATATTCATTTATTTTTGCTTTTGCCATATCTTTACTAGCTTGTAATATTTTTGATTCTGCTATTTCGGCTACTTCTTTATATCTGTTATCTGTTAATGTTGTCTTAAAGTTATTTAATATTTCTTCTACATTATTTTTGTTTTCTTCATTTAATAATGATTTTACTTTGTCTAATTCTTCTCTTGCTTTATTTATATTGTTTGTTACTATTCCTTTATATGATGAAGATAATGTTGTTTCTTCTATACTTGCTTCATATATGTCTAATAATTGTTCTGCATTTTCTTTTGCTTCTGTTACATCTTCTATTATTCCTAATGTTTCTTCTAATTTGTCATTTATACTTGTTACTGTTGCATTTTCGTCTTTTATTTTTTCTTTTGCTTCATTTATTACACTTGTTAATCCTGTACTTGCATTTTCTAATTGACTATTTAAACTGTCTAAAGCTACTTTTCTAGCTTTTTCTATTCTAACATTTTCATAGTTTTTCATTACAGTTTCAAATTTTTCTATTGCTTGTGCTATCTCACTTGCAGTTTTTGAATTTTTTATACCTTCTTCTGCTTGTGCTACTGTTTGGCTTATAATGCTTATATCTTCTGTTGATAATCCTTCTACTGTTGGAATTACCTCTTTATATGCTTCTAAGCTTGCTGTTGCCTCTGCTTGTGCTGTTTCTTTTTCTTCTTTTGCTTGTTCTATTAGATAGTCTATATTAGGTTGGAAATTTGATACTTCTGCTTTTATTGCGTCAAATATTGAATTTGTGTTATTATTTTTTTATAATAGTATCAATTATGTAAAAAATATTTTATCCTATACTTTTACTTAATTAAAGAATATTAAATTAAATTTTATTGCTATAAGAGATTACATATACTAAAATAACTACATATAAAAAGAAACTAAATCCTTAATACTTCTCTATTTTTTTTATTTTTTTTGTCTTTCCATAAATTTGTTCTTGTGTGAAATTTACATCTGTAACTTAGCGATTTAGATGTAAATCTTTTACTCTATATAGGCAAAACCATGTTTATAGATTGGCATTCCCTATACTTATTATACATATATTATTTTATTTTGTTAAATCCAATTTGTTAGACATCAGTGGTATTTCACATAAAAAATATGACCCTGTTGCATAAAAATTGGTATTGACATATAATAACTTATTAGTTCATACGATGTCATGAACTTTTCGCTAAGGTATGTCTAGTCAACACATCTTTTTTTGTATAAGAAAACAAGAAAGTAGTCAGCTTGCTTGAAAGATAACTCTTTTTTAGTTTTCTGGGTTTTCACCAGTATTATTCATACTAAGTCTCAATTTCAAAAGTGTTAAAATTGAGATTATAGTAAATTTGTTTCAAAAATATATAAAAATTTTTCCAATCTAAAAAATAACACAAAGTCAATAATTTTTATTATTTTGATTTTTTTAAAAGTTAATAAAATCTAAAAGTTTTTTCATAATTTTGAAAAAACTTGACTATAATAATAACAAATAGTATAATAAAAATAATAACAGATATTATAAAATATATAAAAAATATGTTTCGCATTTAAAGTCTACATTCTTATGTATGTATCTTTGAACAAAAAGAGAGAGGAAGGGAATTATTTTATGGAAAGAATAAAAAGAGAAAATTATTTATCTATATTAAGAAATTTTAAAGATCAACAGATTATAAAAGTAATTACAGGAATTAGGAGATGTGGTAAATCTACTTTATTAGAATTATTTCAAGATTATTTAAAAGAAAATGGAGTAGAAGATAGACAAATTATATCAATCAATTTTGAAAATGCAGATTATGAAGATTTGCAAGATAGAAAAAAACTATATGAATATTTAAAATCAAGATTAATAGAAGGTAAAAAAACATATATCTTTCTAGATGAAATCCAAAAAGTTAATGAATTTGAAAAAACTGTAGATAGCCTCTTTATTAATAAGAATATAGATTTATATATAACAGGATCAAATGCGTGGCTTTTGTCATCAGAACTTGCAACATTACTTACAGGAAGATATATAGAAATAAAAATGTTGCCATTATCATTTCAAGAATATTGTTCAACATTTGAAGACAAGACAGATTTATCACGAAAATTTAGAAATTATTTGCAATATAGTTCATTTCCTCAAGCTATAGAATTATTTAAAATAAATTCAGAAAATATTAATTTATTTTTAGATGGAATATACAATACAATTTTATTTAAAGATGTAATGCAAAGAAAAGGGATAACAGATAAAAATACTTTAGAAAGAGTAACTAAATATTTATATGATAATATAGGAAATAGAACAAGTATGAAAAATATAAGTGATAATATTGAAGGGTTAGAAAAAAATAATTCATATAACACTGTTTGTACCTATGTTCAAGCTTTAATAGATAGTTATATTATATATAAAGCAAATAGATATGATATAAAAGGAAAAGAGTTTTTAAAAACACAAGAAAAATATTATGCTGTAGATATAGGACTTAGATATTATATGTTAGGTCAAAGTTCTGGTAAAGATATGGGACATATATTAGAGAATATAGTTTATCTTGAACTATTAAGGCGAGGATATAAGGTTTATATTGGAAAATATGATGACCTTGAAATAGATTTTGTAGCAAAAAATTCAGAAAATACAATTTATTATCAAGTAGCATTAACTACAAGAGAATTGACGGAAGGCAATAAAAGTATTATAGAAAGAGAATTAGAACCTTTAAAGAAGATTAATGATAATTATCCTAAATATATATTAACATTAGATGATGACCTAAATGCTGATTTTGACGGAATAAAGAAAATAAATGTATTGGATTGGTTACTTAGAAAAGAAATATCTAGTTAAATAAAAACTACAAAAATATGCAAATTGTTAAAACTATCTAATAGTCTTAATAATCTGCATATTCTTTTATATAATGGGAAATCCAAAGAAAAATAAAAATTGAGAAATATTAAGACTTTCCGATTTGTTCTAATTATTTTTCAATTATTGAATCTAATAATAGTCCAACATTAGAACCTAATTCTGTTTTTAATCTCTGTAAATCTTCACAAAAATTTTTTTCATTTTTTATTGCTTTTTTTATATTTGGTTTAAATTTTGTAAAATCAAGATGTGTTTTACTGCACCCAAATATTTCAGATAATTTAAATTCTAAAAATCTCTTTTTTTTGCTTATTTTTCTATTTTCAAGCATTTCAGTTCTGTTTAATTTTAGTATTTCATCATTATGCATAATTAAAAAGAGTTCAAATGTTGGATTGGATAAATATACTTCATATCCATATCCTTTACAATTTTGTATAAATTGATCTAATTGTGTTTCACTAAAATTTTGAGGATCTCTATCTATAACAAAACATACTTTATCAATCTCATTATCAAATGTAAATTTACCATTATTTAAATCTTCATTAAAATTTTCCATCTTCTTTTTAGGATGACTTTGACCATGTTCATCATCATCATTTTCTATAGGTATAATATCAATTAATAAATTAATATTAAGTTCTTCGGAATTATCTCTAACTCCACAAAAATATTGGATTTCTGTTTTATCTCCTTCAGGTACAATATAATATTTAGATTTTGGTTCTAATCCCTTTGATTCTCTTTCTAATTTACTAGGTATTCTCATCTATATCATCTCCTATCGGAAATAAAGTTTCAAATATAGGAACTCCGCCGTATCTGCCTTCTAAATATGCTTTATCTATCTTTTTATCAAATCTTTCATTATAATCTTCTAATGAATATAGTTTTGTAGGTCCATTCTTTTCTCTATTTGCAAACCAAATTTCATCTCTTCTTAAAAGGTCAAAATTCAATAATCGAGATTCATGAGTCGTTACAATTAACTGTATATTTTTATTATTTTGTTTATTTAGAAAATTCTCAACAAATTTATATGTTAATTGAGGATGTAAACATCTATCTAATTCATCTATTATATAAACTTTATTTGTTTGATTATTTAACAGTATTTCTATTAAATCTAATAATCTTCTCGTTCCATCTGATTCTTCTGAAAAAGAATACTCTCCATCATTATTTTCGTGTTCAAATTTTATTGTTTTAGTGTTTATAGATACACTATTTGTTTTTTCAAAAATATATAATTCACTATTTACTCTTAAAAATGAATTAGCTTTTATTGGTTTTTTCCCATTTTTTGACATATTCATATAATTATTTTCTGTAAATTTTATGACATTATTTAAAATTTCTGTTGGAACTTTAGAGGCTAAATCTTCCATTTTTATTGGTTTTATTTTACATTTACTAATTCCAGTTCCAAATTTAGAAACAATTTCTGTTATTTTTTCTAAATTTTCTTCTGATGCATAGTATGAATCATCTATTGGTTTTCCTTCTGGAAGTATCACTGTTAAAGTTTGTCTAAACCAATCATAAACATTTTTGAAAATTATGATATTATTTTTTTCATCAGTATATAATGCATTTTTATTTTTATTCATTACAGTTAAAAGTAATACATTATCTTGTTTTTCAATATCCATTGAATATATTTTCAATCTTTCAAAAACAATTTTATCTAAAAAATAGTCTTCATTTAAATCAATACTTTTATTTACTTCTCTTACAAAAATTTTTATTTCTTTTCCATCTTTTAATTCATATAGCCATTCAGCTTTTATAGAATTTTTATACAATAATATATCGAAACCATATGAATAATATTTATCATTTATTTTTATTTCAAAGTCAAATGATGTTATCTTTTCTTTATTTTTAGAATGAATTTTACAATATAAATTACTACTAAATTGCATTCCACTCAAAATCAAATTTTGCGCATATACTATTGCTTTTAATAAACTAGATTTTCCAGATGCATTGGCACCAAATAATGCAGAAAATTTTAATAATTTTAATTTATCGCTATCATCTTGTATATGTTCTTCTTTTGACCTAGATTTCCCAGATATCATGGATAGTTCTTGCGTATCATCAAAAGATAAAAAATTAGATACTTTAAATCTTATTAGCATTTTAACTCCTCCTTTTAATATATTGTATGTGATTTTTTCACTTTTGTCAATGGATAACAATATTATTTTACGATTTTTTTTTATTTTCATTCATACTTTTTGTGATTTTTTCACTTGTTATATATTAGATAGATAATGATTAATGGGAATGATACAAAATAAAAATATTAAAATTAAGAAGCGTTAATAATAAAAGATTTTGAAAATATATAATATAAAATGACTGAATACAAGTTAACATAGAGCTGTATTACAGCTCTAGTAGTTTTTATTAGTAAAAGTATATATGAACTAATATTATTTTGTAAAAATATTGTTTTGTTAAAATATTGTTTTGTTAAAATATTGTTTTGTTAAATGCTATGATTATAAAAATACATTGTTACAATAAATTAATCCAATTTCTTTTTCTATACATAATTCTAACAATTTCTATATTATCATTTTTTATTCTATAAAAAACATTATAATTATCTACTATCAATTTTCTTATTTCAAGTTTTTCTATTAAATCATCATCTATAATAGAATAAGCTTTTGGATTGTATTTTAAATTATTTATTTTGTTTCGTATTTTAGATATTAATTTTTGTGCTATATCTGGTTCTTGTAAACTATATTTAATATATTGCTTTATTCCTATTAAATCTTGTTTTGATTCTTTTGAGTATATTATATTGTATTTATCCACATATAAACCTTCCTTCTATATAGTATCTAATTCGTCATATATTTCTTTTTCAGAATATTTTTCTCCATTGTTTAATGAATTAATGCCTTTTTCCAATTCCTTATATAAAGTATATCTATCTGTTAATAATTCATATAATTCAATACTCATTACTGCTAAATCACCTGCACCATTTTTAGTAATATATACTGGGCTTTTGGTTTGATGACAAATTGTAGAAATTTCATTGTAATTATTTCTTAAATCAGAACTTGGTCTAATAATTGGCATAATAAACACCTCCATTAATATTATATACATATTTTATCAAAATATAGATATATAGTCAATGCCTTTAGTAATGATTTCTTTTATTTTTGTTATAGTTCACAGCTAACATTAATGATAAGCAAAACAAGTAACCATATAATTTTTAAATGAGTTCGACCTACATATATAATGCTGGCAATATAGTTTAGTGTATTTCAATATATATAAAAATATTGTATTGTTAATTATTCTATGCTATCATAATTATAGAAATACTAAAAAGTAGCAACAAACAGTGTATAATATAGAAATTTATGAAGATAAAAACGGAAACAGTGAAGTGAAAGAATATTTACAGAAACTAGGAAGTAACAATAACAAGAATAATCGAATAAAATTAAATAAGATAAACTTATACATTAATATGTTATCAGAATATGGATTAAGTCTTGGTGAGCCATATATAAAACACATTAATGGTGAAATATGGGAATTAAGACCAATAAGAAATAGAATATTATTTGCTAGTTGATGTAATAATAAATTTATATTGTTAAATGTATTTATGAAACCAACCAAAAAAACACCAAAAAGCGAAATTGAAAAAGCAAAATGAATGTTAGAAGATTACAAAAAAAGGAGTGAGATAACATGAAGACACCTAAAAAAGAAATTGAAAGAGCAAAAACAATGTTAACAGATTACAAACAAAGAGTAGAAAAAGGCGAAAAATTTACAACATGGGAAGAATTTAAAAAAGAATTACATTTTACCGCAGAAGAAGAAAAAGAAATGGAAAGAGAAAAACAAAAGATATATGCTAAAATAGACAAAAAAAATGCAAAACTAGCAAAAAAATCAGAAACACAAACAAATAATAAATTTGTAAAAGTATAGAGCTATTATTATAATTGGCTCTATTTTTTTTGTTCATATTTTCATGATTATAAATACTATTACTTATTTTTTGTATTATTTTAAAACAAAAATAACACAAATTCAATATTTGACGCAATCGTAAATGAAGTAACAAATATAATGCCAGGAATAGAATCAATGACAGAAAGAGCAAAAGAAGAAAGAGATGTAGCAGCAAAATTATTTGAAGAAATATTAGCAAAATATGAAGAAATATCAAAACAAATGGTAGAATCAGGAGAATTAACAACAAATGATTTAGGAATAATAGCAACAATAATAGATAATGCAAGAGAAGCAACTAGCGAAGCAAAAACACAAACAGAAGTAGCAGATGCTAAAAAAGACTTTAATAAGTTATTAGAATCATATGATACATTAGTTGAAAAAGTAACAGGAGCAACAAATTTACAAGAAGCACAACTAAAAGCAAATGCAACATTATCAGCATACAAAGAAGCATTAGATGGAATGACAGAAAGTGAAATAGATTCATATGATAGAGCTATAATAGAAAGTGAAATAAAAGAAGCACAAGAAGCAATAGAAAAAGCAAAAAAAGATACAGAAGTTACAGAAATAATGACTGGATTTGAGGCAATCTTAGATACAGGAAAATATCAAAAAGTTAGAGATGCAGCAAATGATAAATTAATTGCAACAGCACGTGATAAAGCAATAGCAGAATTAGAAGTATACACAGCAGAAAAATATGCATCATATATAATAACATCAGCAAATGAAGAACAACATATAAAAGCAGTAACAGTAAAATCAAAAGCAGAAGATTATATAGAAGAAATAAAGAAAATAGCAAGTGGTATAGAAACAGTAGATAAATCACAAATAGTTGGAAATATAGAAATAAAACTAGCAGATGCAAAAAAAGAATTAGATGATGCAATTGACGATATAGAAAAAACAATAAAAGAAAATTATGACCAATATTTAACAGCATATAATAAAGCGGTAAAAGAATTAGATGAATATGCAACAGATGCAAATGCACAATTAACAGGAAAAACATTAGAAAATATAATAAGTTTAATAAATGATACAAAAGCAAAGATAGCAAATGATGTAAATACAAAAGAAAGAGTAGATGTTGCAATGTCATTATTCAGAAGTACTGTAGAAACATATGCACCAGAATTTGCAAAAGCAGAAGCAACAAAAGCACAAACAAATGCAATAGCAGAATTAAAGAAATATGAGAATTCAACAGTTGAAGGAGTATCAAAATTAGCAAAAGAAGCATTAATAGATATCAGAAATGGTAAAAATGCAGATGGTACAGATATGACAGCAAATCAGATTACAGAAAAATTAAATAATACTTTAAATGACATAAATGCAATAATTGAAAGAAAAGAATTAGAAGAATTAAAAGCAGAAAAAATAGCAGAATTTAGTGAATATTTAAATTATACAGAAATAGACGAAGAAACTATCAAAAATCAAATAGCTGCGTTAGCTTCTCAAGCAATTAATGAAATAGGAAAATGTGAAAATAAAAAAGATGTAAATACTAAAGTAGAGGAATACTTAGCAAAAATAGATGAAGAATTGCAAAACGGAGAAAGTTCTTCACAACAAAGAATTGAAAAAACACGTCAAGAAGCATTAGCAAAGATAGCAGAATACGAAGAGTTAGCAACAAAGACAAACGAAATTTCATTAATAAGTGCAATAATACCATATGAAAATAAAATAAATTCAGCAAATGCAACAGTACAATCAATAAATGATACATTAGCTACAGTAATAGAAATGATAAAAGCAAATTATGATTATATAGATGCAAAAATAAAAGCAATAGAAACAATAGAAGGTTTAACTGCATTAAAACAAGAAGATCAAAATTATGATGAAAATATTGTAAATCACAAAGATGTTAAAGAAATAAAAGATGCAATAGAAGCAGCTATAGAAAACATCAAAAATGCTCCAAAGCCAACAGATATAAAAGAAATATCAGATATAAGAGACAAAAACATAACAGAAATAAAGAAAATAGCAGAAAATGTTAATACAATGGAAGAAGCAAGAAAAAATGCTATAACTGAAATACAAAAAGGTGATTTAACTGATAAAACTACTGGTGAGAATGATGATGAGATAGCAAATGGTTCAGCTGCAGATCTTGTAAATAATTATATAAATGAAGTAAAAGCTGTAACATTAGCACAATATAATAAATACGAAAATGAAAATGAAGATACAAATATATTTGATGATATAGTTAAAAGAGCTAAAGCAGACATAGAAACTTTTATAAAAAATATTGTAAAAAGTACGGTAAACTTTGATTATCAATTAAAAGGAATCTCAAATGTAGACTCACAAACAGGTTACTTTGGACAATTAGTTTCTATGCCAAAAAATCCAGAAGTAAGTGATAGTACATTAAAATTTAAAGGTTGGTATGATAGTTCAGATGAAACTAAAACAATAATAACAGGTGAAATAAAATTTACTGATGAAAATAAGACATACAATGCATTATGGGAGGGAGAAATAACATCTTCAGAAGGAGTTCAGAGTGCAGAAAATATAAATTCAGCAATTAAAGATTTACAAGAAAAATTAGACTTAAATGAAGGCGACTCAACAACAATAAAAGTTGATACAAGTGCAGACGATGCAAAAACTTTTTCAATAGAATCTGCTATAGAAATACCAGCACAAGTCGTATTAGAATTTACTGATGATGTAACATTATCTAAATCATCAAGTTCTACTACTTTATCAGCAAAAGGCGGTGTTATCAAATTTGACAGTAATGTAACAATTGCTGATGATATTACTTTAAAAGCTGACGAAAATGGTACTATAAACTTTGGTGGTAATGTAATCGTTAGTGATAAAGGTACTTTAGACGTAACATCTGATACAATGAAAAAAGAAAATAATAATGTTACAATAACAAAACAAGTTGCTACAGAAGAAGAAAACAACAAATTACAAACATCTTTAAATAATGAAATTTTTGATGTTGTACAATTAAACGCAGAAAGCGAACTTGTAGAAACTTCTGCTGTAACAATTGATTCTGAATCTAACGCTACTTTAGATTTAAATGGAAAGAAACTAAAATCAAGATCAAACAGTTCTGCTATAGTAAATGAAGGTAATTTAACTATTACAGATAGCACTGTTTCTAGTGTTAATACTAGAGCAGAAGGAAGCAATGCTCAAATACAAGCTACAGTAGGAAATGCTATTGAAAACAAAGGTAAATTAACAATTGAAGGAGGTACATTTGACGCTGTTGCAGATAATACATCTGCTTTAGTAAACGCTGAAAGCGCAATAGTAACTTTAAATGGTGGAACATTTACACGTTCTGCAGAAAATGGTGCAGAAGCAACTTCTTACTATACAGTTGTTAATAACGGAGATATGACAATAAAAGATGGAGCAAAATTATACAATAAAAAGGCTTACTCTTCTTTAATAAAAAATGGTTATTACACATCTACATTAGCAGCTCAAAGCAAAACAACTTCTAAATTAACAATTGAAGGTGGTACATTTAACGGTGGTAAATATGTTGTAAAAAATGATTATAATGGCGAATTAAAAGTTACTGGTGGTGATTATACAGCAGTTAATGGAACAAAATGTATCTTCAAAACTATTGGAAAAATGGAATTAGATTTAATTGACCCAGAAAATACAGAAACAAAAAATAATTTAAAATTTAATGTAACTAACGATTCAAGTATAGAAGCTATCGTTTTAGTTGGTGACCAAAAAGTTGCTGGTAGCGATCTTAAAGACGGTCAAAATACTTTAGAAGTTTATGGATTTGATTTTACAAGTTTAATAACTGGTGACATGAATAGCAAAAAAGAAATTAATGTAGAAAAAGATTCTAGTAACATTAAATTCTGTCAATCTAATATAATCGTACACATTTACGATCAATCAATATTACATACATTAATTAAAGATTATATAAACGCTGATTTAAATGGTACTACTATAGATGAAAACAATAATATAAATCAAATTGTTTTAGAAACAGATGTTGATTTGACAGAACTTGAAGATGAAATATCAGATTGGAAAAGTACAACAAATGAAAGAGCTATTATAATAGACTTAAACAATCATAACATAAAATGTACTAGTGAATATAAATTGAATAATACAGGTAATATAACAATAATAGATAGTGTTGGTGGAGGACGTATTACAGTAGATGGCAATAACTTAAAGGAAGAAGATTATCCTAAAACACTAGATGTAGACTAAAATTTCAAAAAGAAAAGTGGCTGAATGTCAATAGTTGGGGTGGAAAACTTTAAGGCTAATAATCTATATTAAAAGAAGCAAGGATTAATACTTGCTTCTTTTAGTTAGTAATAAATCTTTTCAATTTATTCTTATTTTGCATTTTCATCTAAGGTGAAGTTAAATTTATCAAATTTAACTTTATTTATAATTTTATCTTTAATATAAAAGTTAATATCGATTTCTAATGTGTCTTCAACAAATTTTCCATCTTTAATACAATCATTTGGTATAAATAATACTACAACACCATCATCATCTAATTCTACTTCTTTACTATCATCTTTCCATTGTTGATTTTTACTGTCTTTATATGATTTTTTTACTGTAATTTTATCTGCTACATTTTCATCATTTTCTATTTTTAAAGCTAGATAATATCCTGATGCTTCATTTTTTGGAGCACCAAATTCCTTCCAATTGTCTCGTTTTTTTAATGCTGCTGTGATGGTATTTTCTTCTACATTTACTTGAACACTAGTCTGAAAATCAGAATACATCGTACTTCCTAATTTATCATTATCTACTTTAACCCTACCAGTTATATCTTTTCCATCTTTAACTATTTTTTCTTCGCATGCTTCTTTATCTTCTTCTTGTAATTCTTTTATTTGAGTATCTAATAATAATTTTACATTATCTAATTTTGTATTAAATTCATCAAATGTTTTTGCACCATTTATACTTTCTTTATCGTTATTTATTTTAGTATCTAGGTTGCTTTTACTTGTAGTAGTTAAATACGTATATGTTTTACTATTTTTTATGTTTTCTATATAATAATCTGCATTTTTTGTTTCTATTTCTATTTCTGCTTTTACTACTAAATCATCTACAGCACTTGATGTTGTTGCCATATTAAAGAAGTTATCTTTTGTATCGTTTGTTTTTATATTTGTTATATCACTTTCTAATTTAGATTTATTCTCATTAGATAAATCGAATACATCTGAACTAACTCCGTAGAAACTTTGAGATGTAACCAACATAGGTTCATCATCTGTTATTCCATAATTTGAAATTTCTGTTTTTGCTTTATTTATATCTTTATCTACATAATTTTTAATTGCTGATAATGTATCTTCTGCTTTCTTATTAAAATCTGTCACATATGTTTCATCGCTATAATCTTCAAATTGAATGCTGTTTATCTTATTTATAGCATTTTGTACCATAATTTTTACTGTTTCGTCATATTCTACATATTTTGAATTTTCTTCATTACTAGTTACTTTTAATTTATCTATAGCTGTTTTCTTTGCAGTTTCAAATGTTTTAACTGTATCTATTCTTGCTTTAACTGTTCCTCCAACTGAATCTGCATCAGTAAATTGATTTTCTCCACGAACCTCTGTCATTATAGCTTTAAGTCTTTCTGTAGTTGAAGCTACTTTTACATCTCTAATTGCTTTTTCTATAATAGATTGTATTTTCTTGTCATTTGGATATGTTCCTTCTAAAATATTATTTAATTCATCTATACAAGCTTTCTTCTCTAATAATTCACTATAATATCTTCCAACATAATCATTCATTTTTTTAACTAATTCATCTACTTCTTGTGTTGTTGTTGCTTCATTTATTGCTGTTTCTGTTAATCCTAACTCATTTAATAATGCTGTTTCATTTAAATCTGTAGCTAAATCTTTTATGTCCATCATTCCGTCTATCTTTTTTTGTTTATAATCAGCTAATTTTTCTTCTGGTGATTGTTTTCCTAATGCTTCATTAATTTCTTTCATAATATCATTGTATATTTTATTAACGTTTTTTTCTGTTTCAGCATTTTTAATATCTGTTAATGCTTTTTCTATTTTTGCTTGTAAAGATGCTATTAAGTCTTCTTCTAATTCTTCACTACTTGCCACAATTTCCGCTTTATTATTTGTTATTTCAGCTATTGCTACTGCCTTTGCTTCAGCTGTTTTTCTGCTAGCTATATCACTTTCTGCTGTATTTAAAATTCCTTCTATTTTAGCTGTTACTTCTTTGCTATATTCTGTTATTGCTTCTATTTGTGATTTAGCATTTCTAGCAATAGTTTTTATTTCATTTGATGCATTTGAATTTATATATTCATTTAATTTTTCAATTGCTTTATCCTTTTTATATGAAAATTCAAATTCTGCAATTTCTTCATAATAGTTTATCATGTAATCTTCAAATGCATCCCTAGCATTGTAAACTTCTTTTGCTGTTGAAACATTTACTAATTTTGTTTGAGTTGTTTGAATCATTTTTTTGATTTCAGATACCTCATCATCTGATAATTTTCCTTGTTTTTGTGCTTCTGCCATATATATTTCAACTTCATTTAATTCTTCCATTACATTATCATATGCTTGTTTATAAAATTTTTGTTGATTTTCTTTGTCTGCCTCAATTTCTTCAACCATTTCTTTTAATTTTGTTAAAGCTCCTTTGTTTGTTATGTTTCCATCTCCATCTTTAACATCATCCATTATTTTCTTTATATCTTCAACAGTATCTTTTTCATCTATTGCTTTTTTATATTTTGCTACTTCTTGTTTAATCTCATCATCATCATAGTTTTCATATTCTGCTAATTTTTTGTAAGCATTGTCTTTTGCTACTTGTAATATTTTTGCTTCTGCATCTACTTTTACTGCTGAATAAATTCCTTCTTTAAAATATTCATCTTCAAAGTTTTGTACAATATTTTTTATTTCACCATCTGTTTTTGCATTATTTATTGTTTCTCTTATTTTTGATATTTCATTGTTTATTACTGCTTGTTGTGCTTTTGTTAATCCTACTTTTTCACTTGCTATACTTTCTTCATATATTTTTAATATATCTTCTGCTTCTTCTTGTGCTACTAATACTGGATCTACTATATCTAAAATATCTTTTAATTCTTCTTCAACTTCGGATGCTTTTTCTGCTTTGTTAATCTTATCAATAGCTTCTTCTATTTCTTTTTTTACTCCAGCACTTGCATTTTCTAAATATCCATTTAATTTTTCTATTGCATCATTTTGAGCTTTTTTAGTTCTAACATATTCAAAATTTGACATAGTATCCTCAAATTTTTCCATTGCATCTTTTATATCTTGTGATGTTTTTGCATTATTTAGTTCTTTTTTAGCTTCTTCTATTAAAGTACCTATAAATGCTTTATCATCTTCGTCTGCAATATTAGCTATAACTTCTGAATATCCTTCTAAATCTTCTAAAGCTTCTTTTTTGTCTTCTTCTTTATTTGCTGTTGCTTGTTCTGTTAAAAATTCTATATTTGGTTGTACTGTTTTTACTTCTTCTACGATTGCGTCAAATATTGATTTTGTGTCATCTATGTTTTCAGCTTTTCCAATATTTTCCATAGCTGTTGCTATTTTTTCACTCATTTCTTTGTAATTTGAGTTATCTTTACCTAATTTTTCTTTTAGAACTGCGTCATAAGTTTCTAAAGTATCTTTCATTGTAGTTTTAGCTGTTGCTAATTCTTGTTCAGCTTCTTGTTCTAATGTTGGAACTTCATTTAATTTGGCTTTTGTTGCTTCAACAATTGCATCTATAGCTTCTTTGCTACTTTCTGCTTCTATAGCAGCTTTTGCTTCATCTAACATTTTTACTATTTCAGCTTGTTGTGCTTCTGAATAGTTATTCATATTAACAGTATTTGATAAATCTTTAACCGCATTATCTTTTACAGCTGTCATATTTTCAACTACTCTGAATTCAACAGCCTCCATTCTTAAAGCTGCTCCTTCTGTTCCTGCCATTTGTCCTTCATTTACCCAGTCCATCCATCCTAGATATTGAACATGTGCTCTATATTGTAATTTATATCCTTTGTCATTTAATCCATTTCCATTTACATGTACAACTATAGCTTCTAATCTTAATTCTGCTCCTTCTGTTCCTACTATTTGATCTTGTGTAAGACCATACATCCAACCGATGTTTTGTACATGTACATCAAATGTTAAATCTACATTTTCACAATTTTCAATTTTTATGTCTTTAATAGCTTCTAGTCTTAATTCTGCTCCTGTTGTTCCTGCTATTCCATTTTCTCCAAAGTTCATCCATCCTATGTATTGAACATGTGCTGAACCTGATACATATGGTTTTACTGTTTCAGCATCTGCTTTTGCTATTGGTGTTATAAATGTTCCTGTCATAACTGCTGCTGTTAATAGTGTTGCCCCTATTTTTTTATTAATATTATTTTTCATAAATTATTACCTTCCTTTATTTGTTTTTTTTTATTAAAAGTTCGTCTTTTTCTTTGTCCCCCAACTCACCTCCTAATAATAAATTGATATACCGATATTTTTTAATATTGACATACATAATTTATAATACTTGAGCATATCTTTAAAAATTTTGGACGATACTTTTAATGTTTCAAATTTTATGTCATTATTATATCATCAAAAAAATAAAATTTCAACAAAAATGTTAAATTTTTCTAAAATTTTTTTATCTTATTATTACATTAAAAAAAACGCTTAATTTTCAATGTTTTTAAGGATATATTCTTTGTATTTTCTTTTTTTATTTATAAATTTTTTATATTTTAAAAGCAAAAATTTATTCTTGCTTTTTGGCAACTTAATATTTTTTTCAATTGTATCACCTTTTTTACAAAATTGTTTAAATTATTGAAAAAATTTTTTTATTAATATATACTGTGAATAATGTTTTTAATAATATGAAAAATGAAATAAATAATTAAGTAAGGAGGGATGAAATAATTAAAAATATATATTTTTCAAGCTATAAATATTGTCTAATTATATTATTAAAAACATAGATTTAAAATTATACAAGGAGGTTTTATTAATGAAATCAAAAAAAATAATAGCTAGCATAATAGTAGCTATATTATTAGTAACAACATATTACATAAATGTAAAAGCAACAACAATATCACAAAAACCAACATTAACATATAGTGTGCATGTACAAAATATTGGTAATATGCCTACTGTTACAAATGGAGCAATTGCAGGAACAACAGGAGAAGGAAAAAGAATTGAAGCTATAAAAATAAATATTACAGATTTACCAAACTCAGCACAATTAACATATAGTGTTCATGTGCAAAACATCGGTTGGATGAATCCTGTAAAAAATGGAGAATTAGCAGGAACAACTGGTCAAGAAAAAAGAGTTGAAGCTATAAAAATAAACTTAACTGGTACAAATAATTATGACATAATTTACAGAGTTCATGTAGCTAATATTGGTTGGATGAATTGGGTTGAAAATGGCGAGGTTGCAGGAACAACTGGTCAAGAAAAGCAAATCGAAGCTATTGAAATCCTTTTATTAAATGGTTCAAATGCATCAGATGAAATAGAAAGATTAAATAAAGAATTATCAGAAACTAAAGCAAATTTATCAGAAGCTATAACACAATTAGCTGAAACTCAATTCGAATTAAATGATGTAAAAGAAGAATTGAAAAAAGCTCAAGAAGGTTTACCAATTGATGCAAACCAAAAAACAGTAGTATTTATAAATGGTACCAACTGTTTAGCCATCAAAAAAGTACAATACGGTTCAAAAGTAACAGCTCCTAATGTATCTCAAGCAGGTTCTACTTTGAAATATTGGTCAACCGACGGAACTGAAGCAGGAAAAGTTGACTTAAATAATAAAACAATAACATCAGATACCGTATTATTTGCAGTATTAGGTAATTTAACACCTGGTAAAGTAACTTTCGACTTTGGAAATGACAAAGAAAATCAAGTTGTAAACGGTTATGTTGGTGATACAGTTACTCTTCCTACTGTTAGTGATACAACAACTGGTAATGTTGTAACAAAATTTAAAGGATGGTATTTAAGTACTGATGAAACAAAAACACCTATACAAAGTATAACAATATCTTCAACAGACCAAACATATAAAGCATTATATGAAGTTACATTTAAAGAAAATTCTACACCTAGTGCTTCTGATATAACTTCAGCAATTACAGAAGCAGCCAAATTAGATGATCCAACTCCAGTTGAAATAGAAAAACCATATACTGTATCAGAAAATATAACAGTAACAGGTAACGCTACTTTACAATTTGATGATATTGTAACAATTTCTGATGGCAAAACATTATCTGTTTCTGACAATGGTACTATCAATTTTCAAAAAGATGTAACAGTTAGCGATAAAGGTACTTTAACAGCTACCGAAGACAAAATAACAAAAGCAAACGGTGTTACAATAACAAAACAAGTAGCAACTGAAGAGAACAATAAATTACAAACATCTTTAAATAATAAAATTTTTGATGTTGTACAATTAGCAAATACAACAGATGAACTTTCAGAATCTTCTGTTGTAACAATTAACTCTGATTCTGATGTTACTTTAGATTTAAATGGAAAGAAACTTGAATCTACTGCTTCTGATACTAATACAAATACTATAGTAAATGAAGGAAATTTAACTATTATAGATAGTTCTACTACTATGAGAAACACAGATGCAACTTCTCTAATAACATCTGAAAACGGAAATGTTATTGAAAATAAAGGTACTTTAACCATTGAAGGTGGTACATTTGATGCTACTAAGAATGGTAAATCAGCTTTAGTAAATGATGAAAAAGGTATAGTAACTTTAAATGGTGGAACATTTAAACGTTCTACAGAAAATGGTACATCTTCTAATACTTACTATACTGTTACTAATGTTGGTACAATGACAATAACTGGTAATACAGTATTAGAAAATGAGAAATCATACTCTTCTTTAATAACAAATGGTTATTACAAATCTAGTGCTGCAGGTGATAAAACCGCTAAGTTAACTATTGAAGGTGGTACATTTAAAGGTGGTAAATATGTTGTAAAAAATGATTATGCTGGAACATTAAATGTTACTGGTGGTAACTATATAGCAGTTGATGGAACTCAATGTATATTTAGAACAATTGGAACAATGGATTTAGATTTAAATGGTTCAGAAACAGATTCTCAAACAAAAGCTATAAGCAAACCTACTTTTGATATAAGTGCTGAAACAGCTAACATAAAAGCAATAGTTTTAGTAGGTAATCACAAAGAAGATACTGAAGGTGATAATAAACTTATTGTTCATGGATTTGATTTTAGCATTACCGGTGAATTATCTAGTAATACAAAATTTAAAAATATAAATGTTGATGCCCATGGTTCTACTCTTTGTTCATCTGATATAACAGTACATGTTTCAGATGCCGATACAATATGTACCTTAATTAAAGATTATATTAATAAAGCACCATCTACTGGAACAGTTAATGAAGAAAAAAATAAAAACACGATAGTACTTGATTCAGATATAGCTTTTGAGTCAGATGATAAAATAGATGATACTATTGTCAACAAACTAACAATAGATTTAAATGATCATGGCATAACAGGAGTAACAGAGAATCAAAAAGTTACTTCTGGTGCTGATAAGATTACAGTTAAGAGTAGTAATGGAACAGGTTCTATTACAGTTGGCAATACAACAACAAAATATAATGCAAGTGGAAAAGTTATAGAAAATTAATAATAACTATCAAAAAGAGGGGTGTCAATATTTAATATTAACTCCCTCTTTCTTTATTTATATGTTGTTACCAGTAATGTTTTTAGTTACAAGTTAATGCTTTTAGAAATTTATCCTTTTAAAACCATTAACTTGTAACTGTTTTTATATTAATTTAACACAATAGTATTGATTTATTTCCTGTAATATTTTATAATAGATTGAGTATATAACTTGCTTCCATAGCTCAGTTGGTAGAGTGCAGCCTTGGTAAGGCTGAGGTCACCAGTTCAATCCTGGTTGGAAGCTCCAAAAAAATGAGTGAAAATTTATGACGCTGCTGAAAAAGTAGCAAAAAAAAATAGCGAATTGGAAAATAATTTTTCTAATTTGCTATTTTTTTGTTGAAAAGTAAAAAAAGTACAAAATTTACGGATATCTCTATCCATTATTTTGCAATTTTATTTCTTTTAATTTAATTATTCTCTTTATGTTAACCCAAAAGAGCGCACTAGCCCCTTGGATTGTAATGCCATTTTTTCCACAAGCATTAGCAGTATTATAGCCAAAATTATTCTTTAATTCAGAATTTTTTGCTTCAATTTTGTATCTTTCAGCATATAGTTCTTTTAATTCGTTAGTTTTCATGTAATCCATGTGTTTTATGTGAATATCATCTTTTATTTTTACACTATATATTTTATATTTTGAACCATCTTTATAGCATCCTTCTTTAAATTTGCAATGTTTACATTTTTCTATATCAAAGTAATAACATTCAACTTGCGAATTGTCTCCTCTTTTAGATTTTTTACTACCTTGTTTCGCTTTTCTTATAGCCATATGACCTGCTTTACATACATACATTCCCGCATCTTTATTA
>CANRBL010000009.1 GCA_947628835.1 uncultured Clostridia bacterium
GAAAGCAAAACATGGAAGCAAGGAATAAGCGTAACCCAAGGAGATAAAAAAGGTTGGACAATAACATATAGTATATCGACTGTAAGTCCAACAACAAGTGAAAGCTCAGCAACAACTACAACAAGTACATCAGTAAGTGGAAAAAATGAAGGAGCAACATATTATGTGTGGGCAAATGCCAAAAAAGGTAGTAAGATTGTAAAGAGTAAAAATTACGTAATAGTAAAAACAAGTCATACACATACAGGAAATAGTATATCTGGTGGAGGATGTTATGGAAATAAATCGACTTGTAATGGAGACCAAGGGTATGTTTTTTGGTGTACAAATAGTTCTTTTACTGCAAATACAAAAAGTTATACTAGGTATTGTTGTCGTTGTGGTGCAAGGACTGGTTCAAAAAATGGCTATTCTGCTACAACACATTATTATGATTATTTAAAATGTAAAAAATGTGGTGCCGAAGTTTATGATTATCATGCAAAGTATGCACATTGGCTTTGTGATTCATGTTATCAATCTAGGACAACTATAACACTATCAGATGGTACAATAAAATATAATGCTATTAATAGTACAGTGCCATATATTTATCATTGTGTTAATGGTAGTGTAAGTATGACTTTAACACATAATTCAACATATAGTATTAATTGTGGAATAACGCCTCAAAATGCTTCAGCAACATCACAAAATTTTTAAAAAATAATAATTTTTTACTATACAAAAAATAGCAAAATTGAATTGCTATTTTTTTGTATATATAGTAAAATAGAGAAAAGAAAGTTAGAAAATAAAAGATAAAGGAGGCAGAAATGATAAAATTACCATATGGAATAAGTAATTATGAAAGTATAGTAGAAAATGAATATATATATGTAGACAAAACAAAATATATAGAAAAGTTAGAGCAGTTATCAGATAGATGTATAATGTTTTTAAGACCAAGAAAATTTGGAAAAACATTATTTACGTCTGTTTTAGAACATTATTATGATATAAAAGATAAAGAAAATTTTGACAAATTATTTAATAATACATATATAGGAAAAAATCCAACTAAATTAAAAAATAGTTATTATATACTAAGGTTTAATTTTTCAGGAATAGACACAGAGAATGTAGAAAGTACAATAAGAGGATTTAAGAGTAAAACAGCAATAGCAATACAAAGTTTTGCAAATAAGTATAATTTGGATTTAGAAATTGATTTTCAAAAAGATGCAGAAATTAATTTAGATTTAGTGTTAAAAAGAGTAAATGAAGTAGGAAAAAAGGTATATGTAATAATAGATGAGTATGATCATTTTGCAAATGAATTATTGGGATTTGATACCTCTACATTTAGAGATTTAATAAGTAAAAATGGGAAAGTAAGAAAATTTTATGAAATATTAAAAGAAGGAACAGAAACCGTAATAGATAGAATATTTATAACAGGAGTAGCACCAGTAACATTAGATAGTTTAACAAGTGGATTTAATATAGGAACAGACATAAGTCAAGATATGAGATTTAATGAAATGATGGGATTTACAGAAAATGAAGTAAAGTGGATAATGGAGCAAGAAAAAATGGATGAAAGGCTACAAGAAGAATTGTTGCCTATAATAAGAGAAAATTATGATGGATATAAGTTTGCAAAAAAAGCAACAGAAAACATATATAATTCAAATATGACATTATATTTTATAAAGGAATATGTACAATTTAAGGAATTACCAGAGAAATTAATAGATGTTAACATAGCAAGTGATTATAGTAAATTAGAGAAAATGATAAATTTATATAGTGGGAAAGATAAAGAAGAGATAATACAAAAAACAGTATCAGGGGAAAAAATAGAGAGTGAAATAACACAAAAATTCAATCCAGCAGTAGAATTTACAAAGCAGGATTTTATATCAATATTGTATTATTTAGGGTATTTAACGATAAAAGGAGAAAGTTTAGGAGAACCAGAATTAGTAATTCCAAATAAAGTAATGAGAAGCCTATATGCACAATATTTTTTAAAAGTAACAAAAGAAAGAGCACAAATAGAAGAAAGTAATAATATGTCAGAAATAAATAAAGAAATGGCATTAGAAGGAAAGATAGAAAAAGCAAAAGAATTATTAGAAAAGTATTTAAGAAATTTGTCAAATAGAGATTATATGAATTTTAGTGAAAAATATGTAAAATTAATATTTTATTGTCTAAGTATGAATTTAAGTATATATTTTGTAAAATCAGAAATGGAAATAGAAGGAGAATATCCAGATATAGTATTAATACCAAAACAAGATAAAGACAAATTATATGAGATAATGATAGAATTTAAATATATAAAAAAGGAAGACTATGAAAAACGAGGAGAGGAAATAATAAAAGAAAAGCAAAAAGAAGCGAAAGATCAAATAAAAAGATATTGTCAAAAAGAGGAATTTAAGAAAGAAAAGTTATTAAGAAAATATTCAATTATAGCGGTAAAAGATAAATTATATGTTGAAGAAGTACTTGACTAATAAATAAAATTGCTATAATATAGATAGGAAAAAATACAAGTTAAAGTAAAAGAAAGGGGAAAACAAATGAAAAAAGGAAAAATAGGAAAAGAAGCTAGAAGCCTTGAGGCTGTACACACACACACACACACACACACACATTATGTTTATTAAATAAAAAAATAAAATTGAATAAAGCAAAACGCAGGAGTTACCTTGTGTCAATTTATGATACAAGTTAGGTAACTTCTGCTTTTTAAGTGGAAAAAATTATAAAAAAATGCAATAAAAAGTAATTGCAAAATAAATAGATTAGTAGTAATATAAATATGTAAGATATAGTAAAAGATAAATACTACAAAAGAATAGAATAACAATGTTAAAAGTAGATGATATAAAAAATATATGTTATAGAACAAAAAATAATAAATGTGAAAAAATAAAAAAAGGAAGGAAAGTGGTAAAGATGAAAGAAAAATTAATTAAGCAAGGTGGGATAACAATAATACAATTAGTATTAATAGTAGTAGTAATAGTGATAGTAATATCAATAATAAAATGGGGAAAGATATTTAATAGAAAAGATGAAAAAGTAGGAAAAGAAGAAGAAAGTATGCAAACAGTAATGCAAGAGGAAAATGTAGGAAAATTAGAAAATGGAACAAAAATGAATACAAGTGCGAAATTAGCAGAAGAAAAAGAAGTAGCAGGATTAAAAGTAACAGGAATTCAATTAACAAAAAATGAAACATGGTCAAAAATAATAGCAACAGTGAAGAATGAAGGAAACATAGAAGAAGGAAATTTTACAGTAGAAATAGATGTAAAAGATAAAGATGGAAAGGTATTAACGACATTACCAGGATATATAGGAAAAATCGAAGCAGGAGGAGAAGTACAATTAAATGTATCAACGATGGAAGATATATCAAATGCATATGACATAGAACTAAGAAAGAAATAAAAAAAGAGAGGTAAAAACAAATGATAGAAGGGAAAAAGGAGAAGCTAAAAGAAAAAAAGGGGATAACATTAATCGCCTTAGTAATAACAATAATAGTATTGTTAATATTAGCAGGGGTATCAATAAGAGTATTGATGGGAGATAATGGAATAACGAATAAAGCAAAAATAGCAAAAGAGCAGACAGAGATAAAAGAGATATTAGAAGAGTTAAATTTAAGAAAAGAAGAATTAAGAATAGAAAATTATGATAAAGGAAAAAATGAGTTAAAAGTAGAAGAATATGATAAATACATAATAGAAAAAGACATAGAGGCAGGAGAAATAGAAGAAAAGAGTATAGTAGAAAGTAGTGATAAACAAAATGCACAGGTAGAAGTAAATGGATATGTATTTTCAGTAACGCAAATAACAGAAACGCAAATAGTAATAGAATATTGGGATAAAGCAATAAATTTACCATATATAGCAGGAATAGAAACAGAAGAAACAACAAATAGCATAGAAGTAAAGAGTATAGAAGTATATAGAGCAGATGAAGGAAACTATAAAATATCATATAAAAAAGTAGGAGAAGAAAATTATAAACAAGAAGAGAAAATAAAGATAGAAAATTTTGATAACTATGTAATGAAAGAATTAAATAAAGGTACATATGAGATAAAAATAGAAGTAAGTAATAAAAGCAATAAAACAGTGATATATAAGTTTTATAGACAAACGAAAGATTTTGAGTTAGCAGAAGGAATGATAAATGCAGAGAAGGTAGAATGGAATAATACAACAGGGTATGCAAAAGTAAGTTTAAAAACAAATGAAGAATTTATAATAGAATATCAAGTAAGTGAAGAGATAAACGTAGAAGGAGAATGGAAAAGAGGAGGAAAGACGGCAGAAGTAGAAAATGTAGAATCAGGAAGTATAATATGGGCAAGATTATCAGATGGAACAAATGCAACAAGTAACTATTACGAAATGTTTGAAGTAAAAGATATAACAGAGCCAACATTGAAAATAGAGGATGTATCAATAAGAAGTAATAGTATAACAGTAAAAGCAGTAGCAGAAGATAAAGAGACAGGAATAGCAGGAGATGCAGAGTATCATTTTTATTTTAAAAATTATAATGAAGAGGAATATCAAGATAGGCAGAATACAGCAAGTAATGTATTAGCAGTATCAGAATTAATACAAAAGCAAAAATATAAAGTAAAGGTACAAGTAGCAGATAGAGCAGGAAATATGACAGAAATGGAAAAAGAAATAGAAACATCAGAGTTAAAATCAGATGGAAATATAACATTTGGGACAGTAACGTGGGATACAACAAAGAAAGCAAATGTAACAATGAGCACAACAACAGGATATACAATACAATATCAAATAGGAGGAGTAAATGGGGCATGGATAACAGGAACAAATGCAACAGGAATATCAAATAGGCAAACAGTATATGCAAGGTTAATAGATGGAATAAATGAAGCAAGTGATTATGCAAGTGCTGTTATAGTAGATCAAGTGGCACCAGAAGCTTTTACAATATCTGTTAATAATTTAACTAATAATGGTTTTTCAATTAATTTATCACAACAGATAGATAACCAAACTGGAATTGCAAATATAAAATATTATGTGAACACATCTACGAGTGGAACTTCCTATCAAACATCAAATGAAGTTAATGGATTAAGTAATGATACGACAAGATACGTATGGGCAGTAGCAACAGATATTGAGGGAAATACAAGAAGAAGTACAAATTATATAAAAGTAGTAACAGGACATACTCACACAAGTTCATGTTATACTACAACGTCTAAACTCTATGTAGAAAGGTATATGACAGGGCAAGGTATGTCGACGTATAAAGATTATTCCAGTTATTTATACTGCCCAGATTGTAATAAGGTTGTTAAATCTACAAGTGGTACGAAAAATTGGAGTTATGTGCATGTATGGGGAAGTACAACAAGTACAGCTTCTGAATGGAGTTGTTCTTGGGATAATACTGATGGACATAAAGGTAATTGGTATCTAAATGAAGACTGGACAAATTCAGAAGTAAAAAATTATGAACACTGTTGTATAAATGATTATGCCAATGATTACGATTCGAGAAGCTCAAGCGATACAAATAGACTTAGATGTAAACATTTTACAAATACATTAAAATGCACAAAATCATCAAGTAGTTCATCAACTTCTTACAATTTTTAAATAGAAAGGAGAATTATGAAAAAGAAAAATTTAATTATAATATTTGTTGTAATATTATGTGTAATGATTTATTATATAAGATTACATTTTAAAGATAATAATAATTATGAAAATGAATTGGAAAGTGGAAAAGAAGATGTGACAGAAAAAATAGAAAATGAAGAATACTATAAAGAAAAGCAGGAAGAATTTATAAAAAAAGAAGATGAATATGAAGAAGTTTTAACATCATACATAAATAATATGTTTTCAAAGGAAGAATTAAATGAATTAAGTAAATGTAATCAAAAATTAACAGAAACTGCTAATAGTGGAAATAAAGATGCATTTAAAGCAGCATCAGCTCAGAAAAAAGCATTTATAGAAGAAGTATCACAAAGGAAATTTACAGATGAACAAAAAGATAAATTAAAACAAATACAAACAGAGAAAGAAAAATTGGAGAATATTGTAGATGAATATACAGAGAAAAAAGCAAAATTAGAAGAAGAAGAATATTGGAAAGACAGACAAACATTAGAAGATGGAACGATAATTAATGAAAGAGAAGCAGTTATTTCTGATAAAGAATGTGAAGGATTAAAATTTACAAATATTTCTTTAAAATATATTCCAGAAAAAGATTGCACAAAGTTTTCTGCGAAAGTAACTAATATTTCTGAAATAACTAAAGAAGGACTAGTTTCAATAAAAATAACAGGGGATGTAGAAACAATTTTTCCGATTGATATTGAAAGATTAGAAGCTGGAGAATATTATGATTTTGAAATAGACGTTCCAGAGAATATATCTATGGCGAAAACTTTAGATATTGTAAAATATAATGAAAAAGATTATGAAGATAGTTCTTTTTAATATTATAGAAAAGTTCTGAATTTCCTATAATAATTTGTAGAATTTTGGAAAAAAATTCTATTGACATTGTGATTGTTTATGTATAAAATACATATGGGGATAATTTGATAATTTTAGGAAGGAATGTGATAAAATATGAAATCAAAAAAAGTACTAGGAATACTTATATTAATTACTATTATAAGTAATATATTATTATACACAGTATATGCGATAAATGAAAATGAAGAAATAACAACTATAAAAACTACGACAGAACAAAAAGACAATCAATATGAAGAAAATATAGCTAAAAAAAGTAAAGAAGATGATGAAAATAATAAAAAAGAAGAAGAAACAGATAGTAGTAATAATGTAAGTGAAAAAGTAGATACAAATTCATATAAAGAAAAAGTGGAAAATAATGAAATTGATGAAATAGAAACAGAAAAATCATATGATGAAGATGAAAAGATAGAAGATAATAACCAAGTAGATGAACAAAAACCGAATCATCAAGAAGAAATAGAAGATGCTATTACAGAAAGTAACGAAGATAGTACGAAAAATAGTGATGAAAATACTAATGTAGAACAGCAACAAGAAAATGAAATTACAGATAATCAAATAGAAACAATTAATGAAGGAATAATGCTATTAACAAGTGCTGAGCCAAGTATTTCATATCAAACACATATGCAAGATTATGGTTGGCTACCAACAGTTTCAGATGGTGAAATTTCAGGTCATGAGGGAAGTAATAGAAGAATTGAGGGTATAAAGATATCTATAGAAGATACTCAAAATGCAACAATAAAATATAGAGCATATGTAGAGCAAATTGGTTGGCAAGATTGGAAAAATAATGGAGAACTTGCAGGAACACAGGCACAAGAAAAAAGAATAGAAGCAATTCAAATAAATTTAGAAAATTTAGATGAATATTCTATAGAATATAGAGTTTATGTACAAGATTCTGGCTGGCAAAAATGGAAGGCAGATGGACAAACTTCAGGAACTATGGGGCTTGCTAAAAGAATAGAGGCAATTCAAATAAGATTAGTAAAAAAAGAAAATGTTACAAAAGAACCAGAAGTAAGTTATGAAACACATATTCAAAATATAGGTTGGCAAGAAGAAAAAGCAGAAGGCGAAATATCAGGAACTACTGATAAACCATATAGAATGGAAGCTATAAAAATCAATTTACAAGATGCACCACAAAATGCCGTAATTTCTTATAGAGCACATGTTCAAAATATAGGTTGGCAAAATTGGAAACAAAACGGAGCTATAGCAGGAACAGAAGGGCAAGAATTAAGAATAGAAGCAATTCAAATTATGCTAGAAAATTTAACAGGTTATACTGTTGAATATAGAGTAAAAGTTCAAGATTTAGGTTGGATGAAATGGAAATTTAATGGACAAACAGCAGGTACTGAAGGTGCAAGTTTAAGAATAGAAGCAATTCAAATAAGAGTAGTAAAGGTTTCAGACGTAACAGTAGATCCAGAAATAAAATATCAAGCACATGTTCAAAATATAGGTTGGCAAAATCAAGTACATGAGAATATGATAGCAGGAACAGAGGGACAAGGACTAAGAATGGAAGCTTTAAGTATAGAATTAGTAAATGCTCCAAGTAATGCTAAGATTTCATTTAGATCACATGTTCAAAATATAGGTTGGATGAGTTGGCTTCCTAATGGAAGTACTACTGGAACTGTAGGTGCAGGATTACGAATGGAAGCAATTCAAATAAAATTGGAAAATATGCCAGATTATACAGTAGAATATAGAGTACATATAGAAAGTAAGGGCTGGACAGATTGGTATATAGATGGAGAAACAGCAGGTACAGTAGGAGAGGGATTGAGAATAGAAGCAATTCAAATACGAATTGTAGAAAAATATCAGAGAGAGTATTCTGGTATAGATGTTAGTAAATTTAATGGTACAATAAATTGGTCACAAGTTAAAGCATCTGGTATAAATTATGCCATAATTAGAATTGGTTATAGAGGATATGGAACAGGAAAAATAGTAGAAGATGAAAAAGCACGTGAAAACATAAAAAATGCAACAGCAGCAGGAATGAATATAGGAGTATATTTTTTCTCACAAGCAGTTAATGAAGCGGAAGCTATAGAAGAAGCAAATTGGACTTTAAATAAAGTTTCTGAATATGGTTGCAAAATAACATATCCAATTGTTATAGATTCAGAACTAGCTTCAACAGACAGTAATGGTAGATATGATTATCAAGGAAGAGCAGATTTATTAGATAAATATACAAGAACAGTAGTTACGAAAGCTTTTTGTCAAACTATAGAATCAGCAGGATACACACCATCAATATATGCAAGTACTTATTGGTTAAATAACAATTTAGATATGTCACAATTGTCACAATATGATGTGTGGGTTGCACATTATAATGTACAAAAACCTACATATACAGGTGCATATGCAATGTGGCAATATACAAGTTCAGGAAAATTGATAGGTATAAATACAGCAGTAGATTTAGATAAATGTTATAAAAGATATAAATAAAGATTAATAAATAGGAAAGTGCATAACTTTCCTATTTATAAAAATAACAGCAATAATACCATTGATTTGAGGAAAATTTTACAATATATTTAGAGATTTTTGTATATATCATTTTTGTGCATAAGGAAGGAATGTTATAAAAAATGGAAAAAATTTCAGTAATAGTATCATGTTATAATGAAGAAAAAGCATTACCATTATTTTATGAAGAAATGGAGAGAGTTAGAAAGCAAGATTTTGAAAATATAGATTTTGAATATATATTTGTTGATGATGGTTCAAAAGACAAAACAATGGATATTATAAGAGACTTAAGAAACAAAGATGAAAAAGTAAGGTATGTATCTTTTTCAAGAAATTTTGGAAAAGAATCTGCAATGTATGCAGGACTTGAGGCTAGTACAGGAGATTATGTAACATTAATGGACGCAGATTTGCAAGATCCGCCAAGTTTATTAAGACAAATGTTTGATAGCATAAAAAATGATGGTTATGATTGCTCTGCAACAAGAAGAGTAACTAGAAAAGGTGAACCAGTTATTAGGAGCTTTTGTGCTAGACAATTTTATAAGATAATAAACAAAATGTCAGATATAGAAATGGTAGATGGAGCACGTGATTATAGATTAATGAAGAGAAAAATGGTAGATGCAATATTACAATTAAAAGAATATAATAGATATTCTAAAGGTTTATGGAGTTTTGTTGGATTTAAAACTAAATGGATAGAATATGAAAATATTGAAAGAGTAGCAGGAGAAACTAAATGGTCATTTTGGAAATTATTTAAATATGCACTTGAAGGAATAACAGCCTTTTCAACTACGCCACTTATTTTGTCATCAATAATAGGGATATTATTTTGTATTATAGCATTTTTAATTATTGTTGCTATAATTATAAAAACAATAGTATTAGGAGATCCAACAAGTGGTTGGCCATCATTGGTTTGTATTATATTTTTAGTTAGTGGAATACAATTGTTTTCATTAGGGATTATTGGCCAATATTTATCAAAAACATATTTAGAAGTTAAAAATAGACCAATTTATATAGTAAAGGAAACAGAAAAAGATGTATAAAACTATAAAAGAAATGTTAATAAAATACAAAGAAATAATTATGTATGGAATAATAGGTGTAATAACTACTATATTTAACTATATATTATATGCTATTTTAACAGATGGCATAAGTTTGCAAACATCTGAAGAAGGTCAAATCATACAAATATTACCTGGAATTCATTTTAGTGTATTAATAGGTAATATAATAGCTTGGGTAATAACTGTTATATTTGCATATATAACAAATAAGTTGTTTGTATTTGAAAGTAAAAGTTTTAAAAAAGAAGTTTTAAAAAAGGAAATTGTAACATTTACATCTGCAAGAGTATTTACATTATTCATAGAAGAAGCAATGTTAGGAATATTTGTAAACTGGTTAAAATTTAATTCATTATTAATAAAATTAATTGCAAATATTGTAGTTATAATAGTTAATTATATATTAAGTAAGTTAGTTATTTTTAAAGATAGTACATCAAAGGAATGTGATGATTAATAATGAGTAACATTCAAATAAATGAGATAATAAGAAATAAGTTATATGAATTAGCAGATGAAAATTATAAAAATTTTCAAAGTAAATTATGTCCAGAAACAAAAAATATAATAGGTGTAAGAGTCCCAGAACTAAGAAAATTTGCTAAGGAAATTGCTAAAGGTAACTGGAAAGAATATTTAAATTGTGCCAAAAGTGATTATTACGAAGAAATTATGTTACAAGGAATGGTAATAGGGTTAGCAAAAGGAACTTTTGAAGAAAAGGAAAAATATATTAAAAAGTACATAAAAAAAATAGACAATTGGGCAATTTGTGATGTATTTTGTGCAGGGCTAAAATTAACTAAAAAATATTATGAAAAAATGTGGGTATTTTTACAAAAATATCTAAGTTCAAAAAGTGAATTTGAATTAAGATTTGCAATAGTTATGATGTTAGATTACTATATAATAGAAGAATATGTTGATAAGGTATTAGCAAATTTAAATAATATTCATAGTGATAAATATTATGTGAAAATGGCTATTGCATGGGCAGTTTCTATTGTATATATTAAATTTCCTAAAAAATGTGTAAATTATCTAAATAATAGTAATTTAGATAATTTCACATATAATAAATCAATTCAAAAAATTATAGAGTCCTATAGGGTAAGTGAAAAAAATAAAGAACTGTTAAGAAAAATGAAAAAATAAAAATTTATTCTAACATAAATTTTTATAAGAAAATATGTTCCTAATTTTGATATTGACACTATTAAATTTTAATGGTATTATGTTTTTATCATTTAATTATATTATCAAAGGAGGAAAATAATAGTTATGTCAAAACAGGTAAAAAACAAAATAAAATGGGTAGGAAAAGTTGACTGGGAATTAAAACATTTTCATGGAGATGAATTTAAAACAGACAGAGGATCATCATATAATAGTTATTTAATAGAAGATGAAAAAACAGTATTAATAGATACAGCTTGGTTACCATTTGACAAAGAATTTGTAAGTAATTTAAAGAAAGAAATAGATTTAAATAAAATAGATTATATTATAGCACTTCATGGAGAAGTTGACCATAGTGGAGCATTAGTAGAATTAATGCGTGAAATACCTAATGTACCTATATATTGTACTGCAAATGGAATAAAATCAATAAAAGGGCAATACCATAAAGATTGGAATTTTGTTACAGTAAAAACAGGTGATACTCTAAATATAGGTGAAAATACCCTAACTTTTATAGAAGCACCAATGTTACATTGGCCAGATACAATGTTTGCATATATGGATAAAGAAAAAGTATTATTTAGTAGTGACGGATTTGGACAACATTTAGCATCTGAGCATTTATTTGCAGATGAAGTTGATGAAGCAGTATTATATCAAGAAGCACTAAAATATTATGCAAATATCTTAGCACCTTTTGGAATGATAGCAACTAAAAAAATAAATGATATTTTGGCAATGAATTTAGAGATAGAAACTATATGCCCTAGTCATGGTTTGATATGGAGAAAAAATCCAACTCAAATTATAAAAAAATATTTAGAATGGGCAAATAATTATCAAGAAAATCAAATAACAATAATTTATGATACAATGTGGAATGGAACAAAAACAATGGCAAACGAAATTGCAAAAGGAATACAAGAAGTCGATAAAGATGTAACAATAAAAATTATGAATTCTTCAAAAGATGACAAAACAGATATATTAACAGAAGTGTTCAAGTCAAAAACTATACTTGTTGGTTCACCAACTGTAAATAACGGAATTTTATATTCAGTAGCTGGAATTTTAGAAATGATAAAAGGTATGAAACTAAAAAATAAAAAAGCTGCAAGTTTCGGAACTTATGGTTGGAGTGGAGAAGGTACAAAGATAATTGAAGAAGAACTTAAAAAAGCAGGATTTGAACTTGTTACAGAAGGATTTAAGAATATGTGGAATCCAGATGAAAATATGAAACAAAAATGTATAGAGTTTGGCAAAGAAATTTGTAAATAATATTGAAAGCTAAAAAAGTAGTGTAAGTTGCTAAAATATTACAGCTTTCAAAATGTATAAAAAGGAGGAATTAAAATGGCAAAATATGTATGTACAGTTTGTGGTTATACTTATGATGATGAAAAAGAAGAAGTAAAATTTGATGAATTACCAGAAAGTTGGGTATGTCCAATGTGCGGTGTTGATAAAACTTTTTTTGAAAAAGTTGAAGATTAAAATAAAGTAACCATATAATTTTTGCATTCTATTTTCCAAGGCGTTATAGTTCCATATGTAAGTCGAACTTATTAAAAATTTATATGGTTACTTTTTTTATATAATAGGAAAGTCATACTAATGGAGGAAAGGCAGATAATAGAAAAATTATTAAACTTAATATATCCACCAGTATGTGGAATATGTGATAAAATAAATAATACTGCGTTATGTAAAAAATGTGAAATAATATTAAATAAAATGGCAATATATGGAATAGATGATTACACTAAAGATAATGAAAAATACTTTGATAAACATATATATATATTTATGTATGAAGATTTAATAAGAAAAACAATATTAAATTATAAATTTGGTGAAAAATCTTACATTTATAAAACATTTTCGATTTTTTTATTAAAAAATGAAAAAATTATAGAAATATTAAAAAATTATGATATAATAATTCCAGTTCCAATAAGTAAAAATAGAAAAAAAGAAAGAGGATATAATCAAAGTTATTTAATAGCAAAAGAAATTAGTAAAAATATAGATATATACTTGAATAATAAATGTTTAGAAAAGGTAAAAAACATAGTAGCACAAAGTACATTAACTAAGGAAGAACGAAATTTTAACATAAAAGGTGCATACAGCATAAAGAGTAGACAAGATATAGAAAATAAAAAAATAATAATATTTGATGATATTTACACGACAGGAAGTACAGTAAATGAGTGTTGTAAGTTATTAAAGCGAAATGGAGCTAAAGACATATTGGTTTTGACATTGGCAAAAGATTAATTTATAAGGAGGTACATATGGACGATTTAGTAGAAGGAATTTTAGATTATGTAAGGTCAGACTATACAGATTATGCCATAATGATAAATGGTGAATGGGGAGCAGGAAAAACTCATTTTTGGAATACACGAATACGAAAAAAAATAGAAAGTCTTCAACTAAATGGAAAGCAATATACAACAATATATATGTCATTATATGGAATATCAAACTTAGAAGAAATAAGTAAAAAAATATTTATAGAAACAACTCAAATAATGGATAAGAATCTAAAAAGATATATGAATACTCATTCGCAAACAACAATACCTGAATATGCTAAAACTGGAATAGATATGGCTAATCTTTTTGGTGTTACGCAAAATGGAGATAAAGTTGATTATGAAAAATTCTTTTCGACAGATGATAAAGTATTATGCTTTGATGATTTAGAAAGAGCAAATGTTGATGTTATAGATATTTTGGGTTATATAAATAACTTTGTAGAACATGATCACATAAAGACAATATTAATATGCAATGAAAAAGAATTATCAACAAAACTAAAAAGTAGTAATATAGAAATGAAAACATTTATAGCAACATATTTATTAGACAAGCAAGGTGAATTATTAAAAGTTGATAAACCAATGGTAGAAAAAATTAAAGACAAAATAGAACATGTATTTGATAAAGCAAATGATTATGAAAGAATAAAAGAAAAATTAATTGGGGAAACATTTGAATATGCTCCTAAATTTGATTATATAATTAATGGTATTTTAATGAGATATGAAAATGACAAAGAGTTAATTAAATTTTTGAGAGCAAATACAGGATTTATTATTTCTACTTTTAATAAAAGTGGTACTAGAAACTTACGTATATTAAAACATTCGTTAAATGATTTTAAAAAGATATTTGAAATGTTAAATAAATATTATCCAAATACAAATAATAGAGTTTTACAAACAATGTTAATATTTACAATAGCAGTTTCATTTGAAATAAAAGCAGGTAAGATTACAAAAGATAAATTTGTAAACATTCAAAATAATGAAGAATATAAATCAATTTTAGTATCATCAAGAGTATTATTAGATACACGTCAATTTTATATAAAAGAGTTTGATAGTAATTACTATTATAATTTCAAAGCAGAATACAGATTTTTTAAATTTATTGAATATTATGTTAGAACAAGAATTTTTGATATGAAATTATTTAAAGATGATATGGAAACTATAAGAAATACAGTAGATACAGAAAATCTACCTGCATATAGAAGGTTGCTTACAGAAGAATATTGGAAAATACCAGATAATCAGTTTGAAAGTATGATAAATGAAATAATAGAAGACGTTAGAAATGGTAATATTGAGTTAATTGATATGGTAAAAATATTTGCATATTTTAGTTTCTTTTCAAGAAAACAATTAATAGATTATGATTTGAAATCATTAAAAACAATATTTTTTAATGGAATGAATATATCTTCATTAAATTCAAAATATTGTGAAAATGTAGACGAGGAATTAGGAAAAATTGCAATTGAAGAAGTGTCAGAAGATATGGAAGAAATAATTAAATATTTTAATCAATTAAATAACCAATTAAAAGATAAAATGTACACAGAAAAGGCAGAAGAAATATTTAAATGTATTCCTATGAAAATGGAGACTTTTTACGAAAGATTTGATAAAGAATGTATGCAAATTCCTATATTTAAATATTATGATGTTTATCAAATGTTTCAAAGAATATCATGCGCAAGTAATGAAGATATAGTTATAATAAAAGAGAGATTGCTTGCAAGAGTGAATAAATATCAAAAAGAAATAGAACCAGAGATGAAAAATATAAAAATGTTAAAGCAAGTAATTGATGACTATCTAAAAGGAAAAGAAACAACAATTAAAATGGTTATGCTTAAAGATTTTTCAAATGATTTAGAGTATATATTAAGTAAATATAAAACGGGATTTTTACCTAAAAAACAAGAGGTACAGGAGGAAGTATGAACATAAAACAAGATAAAGGAATAACTTTATTAGTATTAGCAATAACAATTGTAGTTATGTTAATAATTGCAGGAATATCATTATATGAAGGAAAAAACATAGTAAAAAATGCACAATTAGAAAATATAAAAACAAATATGTTATTAATTCAAGCAAAGGGAAAAATAATAGCTGAAGAAGCAAACTTTAATAAAACAACTACAGAAAGTGGTGAAGAACAAATACAATATTTAGGCATAGAATTGAATGTTGCAGTTGAAAATGATAGTATATTAAGTAATAGCATTTCTAATGTATTACAAAGTGAAGAAATGGACAAATACTATGTTTTAGAGCAACAAGATTTAGATACTATGGGATTAAATAAAATAGAAACATCAGATGGTGTATATTATTTAATTAATTACGAAACAGAAGAAGTAATATATATTCCAGGTTATACATATGAAGATAATACATATTATAAACTTTCAGATATAAATGCGTTATAATATTATTATACTTTTCAATATTATAGATAATTAGTAATAAAGGGAATAAAGAAATGAAAGAAAAAGAATTAGAAAGATTGCAACTTTTAAAGCAAAAAGAAAATGAATTATATAATAATGGCTTTAAATATATTTGTGGAATAGATGAAGCGGGAAGAGGACCTCTAGCAGGTCCTGTAGTCGTTGCTAGTGTGGTTATGAAACCAGATTCAATGATAGAAGGAGTAAATGATTCTAAAAAAGTATCAGAGAAGAAAAGAGAAAAGTTATATGATTTAATAATAGATGATGCTATAAGTTATGGTGTAGGTATTGTAGGTCAAGACGAAATAGATGAAATAAATATATTGAATGCAACTAAAAAAGCTTTAACAATGTCTTTAAAAGAATTATCAACAATGCCTGAATTAATTTTAGTTGATGCTTTGACAAATATAGATACACTAGGAATAAAATATGAGTCTATAATAAAAGGGGATGCAAATGTATATGCAATTTCTGCCGCTTCTATTATAGCAAAAGTTACAAGGGACAGAATAATGAGAGAATGGGATAAAATATATCCTCAATATGGTTTTGAAAAACATAAGGGGTATGGAACAGCTGCCCATATAGCAGCAATTAAAGAATATGGTCTTTGTCCATTACATAGACGAAGTTTTACTAAAAATTTTATATAAAAGAGATTATTTTGAAAAAAATAATCTTTCATTGGTATATGTGCCTTTAAGCAAAGCAAGAAAGGAATGAAATGTTTAATGAATATTTTAGATATAATTGCTAAGAAAAGAGATAAAGGAATATTAAATAAGGAAGAAATTGAATATTTTGTAAAAGAGTACACAAAAGGGACTATAACAGACTATCAAGCAGCAGCTTTAATAATGGCTATATATATTAATGGAATGAATGAAAACGAAATTACAAATTTAACACTTGCTATGGCATATTCTGGAGAAATTGTAGATTTATCTAAGTTTGGAAATAATGTTGTAGATAAGCATAGTACGGGAGGAGTGGGAGATAAAGTGTCAATTGCTCTGCTTCCTATAATTGCGTCTTTAGGAGTACCTGTTGCTAAAATGTCTGGTAGAGGATTGGGTTTTACTGGAGGAACAGTAGATAAATTTGAAGCTATTCCAAATTATAAAACAGAATTTACTATGGAAGAATTTATAAAAAATGTAGAAAAAACAGGTATAAGTATGATTTCTCAAAGCTTAGATATAGCACCTGCTGATAAAAAAATATATGCACTTAGAGATACAATATCTTGTGTAGATAGTATTCCACTTATTGCTTCAAGTATTATGAGTAAAAAAATTGCTAACGGAGCAAATAAAATTGTTTTAGATGTTACAGTAGGTTTAGGAGCATTTATGAAAAATATTAAACAAGCTCAAGAACTTGCAACAGAAATGTTAAAAATAGGAAAATTATCTAATAGAGAAACTATATGTATATTTACTAATATGAATGAACCATTAGGATATGCTGTAGGTAATACTTTAGAAATGATAGAAGCTGTAAAATTTTTAAGAGGAGAAGAAACTCCAGAAGATTTAAAGGAAGTAGTATTGGAATTAGGTAGCTATATGCTAAAATTAGCTGGAAAAGGTGATAATTTACAAGAAAATAAACAAAGAATGCTAGAAAATATAAGAAACCAAAAGGCGTATAATAAGTTTTTGCAAATGGTTTCAAATCAAGGAGGAGATATTTCATATATAGAAGATTTATCTAAATTAGAAAAAGCAAAGTATATTGTGCCAGTATATTCTATTTGTGATGGTTATATTGAAGAAATTAATGCAGAGGATATTGGAAAATTAGCTTGTTATCTTGGTGCGGGAAGATTAAAGAAAGAAGATAGTATACAAGTGTCTGTTGGCTTAGTGTTAAATAAAAAAATATCAGATATAGTTAAAAAAGGAGATGTACTTGCATATGTTCATTCGAATGATGAGAAAAATTTACAATATGCTACAGATAGGATTTTAGATATTTTTAAAATATCTGAGGCTGAAATTGAAAAGCCTAAGATATTATTAGGTATTATGTAATATTTGAAAACACTAAATTTTATCAAGAAACACTATTTATGAAGCTATATACAGCATTGTTAAAAAAATATTATAACTTTAAAAATTCATTAAATTAACGTAAAATTTTGTAAATTATTTGACTTTTTTACTGATTTTGAGTATAATAATTATAGAAAGATGAGATACCACAGAAATGTGGCGTATCGTTTGATTAATATTTTAAATTAAAATACATCTCTAACGATCCAACAGAGATGTGTTTTTTTTATTGTCTAATTTTCTTACTGTAACAACTAGAGCTACAAATAAGGCAATAGCGACAACGGTTACTATTGCAAGTTCAATAAATAATATGAAAATTTTTTTATTGACAACTAAAAAAAATAGCGTTAAAATATATAGTTGAAAATATGATACTTAGTATTATTTACAATGCACAATAAAGTTTTTGCAAAATTCAAAATTTTTGAAATATAATCCTTTTTTGTTCTATGGGAAAAAATCCTATATACCAATTTATTATAGTAACACATTCTCGAAAAATAGATATTATAAAAATAGGAGGAATGTGTTATATGGAAAAGCAAAACAATTTTAATGTTAAAAACTATTTAGACAGATTTGATGAAATATTATTTGAAATGGCAACTAAAATGTTATCCTCAAATATTATCAATAATATTACAATAGATTTTATTCAATGTATGATACCACATCATAGAGCAGCAATATACATGTGTGAAAATTTGTTACAATATACTAATTATACACCATTACAAACGATTGCAAATGGAATAATAAAAATGCAAACCAGAGGTATACAACAAATGAAAGAAATAGCTCTATATTCATCAAACTGTATAAATAGCAATAGAGATGTACAATTATATATGCAAAAATATTTAGAAATTACAAAAGAAATGATTTATAAAATGAACAATAGTCCTAGATGTGAAAATATAAATCTGAATTTTGTTAATGAAATGATACCTCATCATGAAGGCGCTATATCAATGTGTCAAAATTTATTACAATATCCTATTGAAAAAAATTTAATAATTGTTGCAAATACAATAATAACAGAACAAAGTAGGGGAGTTATGCAATTAAAAGAAATACGCAATACTTTATGTAGCAAGTAGAATAAGTATCGTAATAAAAGCTAGAGTAGCTTTAGTACTAAGAGGAAGGAATGTGATAAAAAATGGAAAAAGAAAACATATTAGGAACTGAAAAAATAGGAAAGCTAATTAGACAATTCTCAATTCCCTGTATTATATCATTATTAGTAAATTCATTATATAATATAATAGACCAAATATTTATTGGTTGGGGAGTAGGATATTTAGGAAATGGAGCTACAAATGTAGTCTTTCCATTAACAATGATTGGACTTGCTATATCACTAATGTTTGGAGATGGTGCGTCAAGTTATTTAAGTTTAAAATTAGGAGAAAAGAAAAAAGAAGAAGCAGCTAAAGGAGTAGGAACTGGAATATCTTTATCTATTATAACATCAATTATATTTTGTATAATAACATTAATATTTTTACCACAGTTTCTAACCATTTTTGGTTGTACAGATATTTTAAGAGAGTATGCAACTATTTATGGTAGAATAATTAGTATGGGATTACCGTTTGTAATGATTGGTACTTCATTAAATTCAATTATAAGAGCTGATGGAAGTCCAAGATATTCAATGTTATCTATGGTAACAGGAGCAGTTTTAAATACAATTTTAGATCCAATTTTTATATTTGTTTTTAAAATGGGAGTAGAAGGAGCAGCAATTGCAACTGTAATAAGTCAATTTGTTACATTTTTCCTAAATATTCTATATGTAAAGAAATTTAAAACAATTGAAATAAATAAACAAGTATTAATACCTAAATTTAATATTGCAAGAAAATTAATGATGTTAGGAATTAGTAGTTTTATTACTCAAATGAGTTTTGTTGTCGTTATGGCTGTTGAAAATAATTTACTTGTAAAATATGGTACTGAATCTAAATATGGTTCTGAAATTCCAATAACAGTTGTTGGAATTGTTATGAAAATTAGTCAAATATTAAATAGTATTATTATAGGAGTTGCAGTAGGAACACAGCCTATATGGGGATATAATTATGGAGCTAGAAAATTTGGAAGAGTAAAAGAATGCCTAAAAACAGTATTAGGTGTAAGTCTTATAATTAGTACTGTTGCATTTATATTATTTCAAACCATACCAGATAAATTAATTTCAATTTTTGGAAGTGGTGATGCTAATTACATGGAATTTGCATGTTTAGCATTTAGAACGTATTTATTGTTATGCATTTGTAACGGAGTTCAAATACCATCAAGTATATTCTTCCAGGCTATAGGAAAAAGTACAAAAAGTGCTATATTATCATTATCAAGACAAATATTGTTTTTGATAACTTCAATGATAATATTGAGTAGTATTTTTGGAATTATGGGTATTTTATATGCAGGACCATGTGCTGATTTCTTAGCATTTATATTAGCAGTAGTATTCTTAGTATTAGAACTTAAAAATTTAAATAAACAAGCAGATGAAGACGAAGATATAATGTTTAATCAAATGATATTATCAAGTAAATTAGATAAACATATTGTAATTACAATATCAAGAGAATATGGTTCAGGTGGAAGATATATAGGTAAATTAGTGGCCGAAAAACTAGGTATAAAATTATATGATAAAGAATTTATTTCTAAAGTAGCAGAAGAAACTGGACTTTCAAAAGATTATATAGAAAGTAATGAACAAAAAAGAGAAAAAATATCAAATTTAAGTAATGGATATTATTTTGAAGCAAATAATGCAGATACACTATATTTTAAAGAAGCAGAAATAATTAAAGATTTAGCTAGTAAAGAATCTTGTGTTATTATAGGAAGATGTGCTGATTTCATTTTAAAAGACATAAAAGATAATATTATAAATGTGTTTATTTATAGCGATATGGATAGTAAAATAAAGAGAGCTGTACAGTATTATGGTTTAGATAAGGAAAAAGCTCAAAAAGAAATTAAAAGAATTAATAAATTGCGTGCAAACCATTATAAATATTATACAGAAAGGGAATGGAATGATAATACGAATTATGATATATGTATTAATAGTGATGCTTTAGGAATAGAAAAATCAGCTGATTTAATTTGTGAAATAATAGATGTATAGATATATATAGGCACTTACATATTAAAAAAATATGTAAGTGCCATTAAAGTTTTAAGTTATTATTGTTTTGCCATAAATTTTTGCTTTGTAGAGTCTATTTTATTTTGTTCAGCTGTTTCTGTTTTGTACCAACCTTTTTCAGCCATTAAATTGTATATTTTGTTTTGAATGTCTAAAGTTTCATTTAATGCTTCTTTAAAAGCTGTGTGCACTTCTGCTGTTGTTGATTCTATGGTTCCATGTAAATATAAGTCACATACACCTTTTACAATTAATAACTCTTTTTCCATTAGATCTTTATCTTCCATTGTTTATTTTCCTTTCTTTGTAATATACATTTTTTGTAATTATCAATTTATAGTTCTATAACTATATGGTTTGTTTAAACATTTTCATTTGTTATAATAAATTTAAAAATTTGTTTAATAGTTCTGTGTGTTTTTGTTCTAATTGAGCCATATAAGTAGCTAAATTAGGGTCTGTTAATTGTTTAGATGTTTGTTGACTACATGTTTTCATAAATGTTTCGTGTCCTAAAGCATCTTCTACATATGAAAGTTCTTTACAAGTCATTTTTTACCTCCTTCGCACATAAATCTTCTTATGTTTTTATACCGAAAATTAAAAATATTTCGATATATTAATTTATATATACATTATTTCCAAATTTAGAAAATATATACAATATTTGATAAAAGTAAGATATTTACATTTTACGTAAAATATGATATTCTATTAATAGGAGGAGTAAATGGATACAATTTCACTTTTAAATAAAAAAAGAAAATTTGATAATGGAGAGCTTAAAATAACAGACCTAACTGAACAAGAAGTAATTGAATTAAATGAAATGTATAAAAAAGAAATAGAAGAATTAAAAAAACAGCTAAAAAGCAAACTTAAACTATTGAAAAATTAATTATACATAAATAGGTAAAAAGCGAGTCAAAGATTTTCTATGCAATAAATTGCTTAGAAAATTTTTATATATGTTCTCCCTTAGTTGTAGCAAAGACGAGCAAAAATGAAGGAAACATAATATTGACATTTTATAACAAATATGATATTATGTTAATATGCTCGATTAAGGGAGGAATATATTTATGAGTATAAAAGTAAGTAATGAACAATTAGAACAATTGTTAAAAGAATTAAATTTTATAAGAGAAAAAAATTGCGATAATCAAGAAGAAAAAGATATTGATACTATTACAGAATTAATCAATAATAGAGAATATGAAAAAGCCTTAAGAAAGATTAATAATATATTAGATGTTGAAGTTAAACAAAATATTGATGATAATAAAATAAAAAACGATATCCAATTTCATAGAAATTAGGAGGTTTTTATGCAGTTAAGTGAAGATGAAATTTTGCTTATACAAGCATATAGAAAACATATAAAAAAGAAATAGAAAAATATGGCGAGCATTAATTTTTTTAAAAAATGCTCGTTATTTCCAATTTCACAAATTGTACAATAATGGAATATTATATAATATGCCAATTATTTTAAGGAGTGAGAAAATGGAAGATGACAATATAATAATAGAAAATATAGAGTTTACAGAAGAATTATATAATAAAGCAATACAGAATAATCAATTTAATGAAGATAGTGAACATGGAATTGGGGATGACACTAATGGAAATAGTTAAAATGTTAGTGCCAGAGAGCAAATATTCAATAAAATGTCCGTATGCAATGGTGCCAGAATTTATTATTATTCATAATACAGCTAATGATGCATCTGCAATTAATGAAGTATCATATATGATTGGAAATAATAATAAAGTATCTTATCATTGTGCAATAGATGATCAAAGAATAGTTCAAGGAGTACCATTTAATAGAAACACGTGGAATGCAACAGATGGAGCAAGTGGTATAGGTAACAGAAAAGGAATTGCATTGGAGATTTGCTATTCTAAATCTGGAGGAGAAAAATTTACAGAAGCGGAAAAATTAACTGCCAATTATACTGCATATTTATTAAAGCAATATGGTTGGGGAATAGACAAGGTAAAAAAGCATACTGATTTTTATCCTGTAAAGGGATGTCCAGCAAGAACGCTAAGTTTAGGTTGGCAAAGGTTTTTGAATATGGTTAGTTTATATATGGAAGATAAGCCAAACGATAATAGTATAGAAAGTGGGAGTGATGAACCTGTGAGAATATATGAAAACGGAAGTACAATAGAAAATGTTTATGCAGATAGCAATTGTACAACAAAAATAGGTAGTTTAAATCCTAGAGAAAAATGTGATTGTTTTGGAATTTTTAATAATAGAGCTATGGTTAGATATGCAGTTGATAATACAACAAATTATAAAATAGGATTTTGCAAATGGACTGGGGGAGTAAAATAAGCATTTAACTAAACGGATTTAATTCCGTTTTTTTAATTTTTTATGTTGTATTTTTATTACAAATAATGTAGAATAAATATAGTATGAATAATTGAGGTGATAAGGAAATGAAGAGTAAGCATATGGCACCAAAAAGAAATTATATTAATACTAAATATCGAACTCAAAATCCATATATAGATGCAAATAATCTTCCAATCAGACATATAAAAAGTACAAGCATAAATCCAAGAATAAAATCTCGAAAATTAAATAGTAGAAAGAATAATAGAAATTTGCAAAAAAAGCGAAAAATAAACAAGAAAAAAGTTAGATTACTTATTATAATACTACTTATAATATTAATAGCTATAATACATAATGTAAAAAAGGACAAAAAGATAAAGCCAGTATCTGCTATTGGAAATCTTGAAATAGAGAATGCAAATATTAATAATTCAAATTTAGAATTAGAAGCAAACAGTTCTATTCCAGAAATTGATAGCAAAACAACAGATTGGAATTTAATATTAGTAAACAGGTATAATCCACTTCCAGATGATTATGAATTTGAATTAACTTCAATTGAAACTAGTCATAAAGCAGATAGTAGAGTTGCAGAAAGCATAACGAAAATGCTTGAAGATGCTAGAAGTGAAGGACTAAAGCCATTATTATGTTCTAGTTATAGAAGTATAGATACTCAAACAAAATTATATAATAATAAAGTTAAAGAATATAAAAAAGAAGGTTTATCAGACAAAGAAGCAAAAGAAAAAGCATCATTTTGGGTCGCAATACCTGGTACAAGCGAACATCATACAGGTCTTGCATTTGATATAGTATCTATGGACTATCAAGTATTAGACGAAAAACAAGAAGAAACAGATGTACAAAAGTGGCTTATGGAAAATTGTTCAAATTATGGTTTTATACTAAGATATCCAACAAATAAAAAGAAAATAACAAATATAAATTATGAGCCTTGGCATTATAGATATGTAGGAATAGAAAATGCAAAGTTTATTGAGAAAAAAGGTTTTTGCTTAGAAGAATATATTGAATATTTAAAACAATTTGAATAAACTTTAAAATATGTTATAATGTGACAATAAAATCTATATAAAAAAATAATGTCGAAAAAAATCATCTCAAAAAATACCTTTTTTTCATATTATATATAAAGTAATATGAAAAGGAGGTATTTTTTGTGGAATTAAGCGGAAAAAAAATAGGATTTGTACTTACAGGTTCATTTTGTACATTTAGTAAGACTATACCCAAAATGAAAGAGCTAGTAAAAAAGGGGGCAGAAATATTGCCCATAATGTCATATAATGCATATGAAACAGATACAAAATTCGGTTTAGCAAAAGATTTTATTGACCAAATTGAAACCATAACTCAAAAAGAAATAATTCATACTATAAAAGATGCTGAACCAATTGGTCCCAAAAAATTAACAGACATAATGATTGTTGCACCTTGTTCAGGAAATACAATATCAAAACTGGCAAATGATATTATTGATACACCTGCTACAATGGCAGTTAAATCTCATTTAAGAAATAATAATCCAGTAGTTATTGCTGTTTCAACAAATAATGCTTTAAGTGGTAATGCAGAAAATATAGGAAAATTACTTAATAGAAGTAATTATTATTTTGTGCCATTTACACAAGATAATCCAATAACAAAACCGAGGTCCATTGTTTTTGACCCAGAATATATTATAAAAACGATTGAATTTGCTTTAGATAGAGAACAAATTCAACCAATATTATTATGAACTTTTTTTTGAAGGTATAAAGGAGTACATATGTGAAGAAACAAAGTACTCCTTTTTATGTAATTATTTAAGAACGTTTTTATTTATAAACTGTGAATTGTAACTTTTTTGTTAGTCACTTTGATAAAAAATTAAAAAAAATATTGACAAGAATAAATGTTCGTGTTATACTTAATACAACGAAAAGTTGTTCGCAAAATATTATAAATAGAACAATTTTGTACATATGTATGTTTACTAAGCAAAATAAGAAAGGAAGGATTTAGAATGAAAATTAATAATCCAATAAAATTCATAAGAGGTATAAGTGTTATAGTTATTTTATTATTTACGATAATAGCTTTATTTTTTAATAAAACATATGCAAAAAAAACATATGAAAATAAAACAATCATAGTATCAGAAGGACAAACATTATGGAATATTGCACAATATGAAAAAGATAACAATGATTATTATAAAGAAAAAGATATAAGAAGAATTATATATGAAATAAAAGAAAAAAATAAGTTAAATACTTGTGATTTAAAAGTAGGTCAAAAATTAAATATATAGAAAATTAGTAAAAATCACATTACAATAATTCTTTAGTATGAAAAGCCTTCTTGTTAAGAAAACTTTTCTACTAAAGAATATGATAAGTACTATATATCTTTAACATTTAATAATATTAGATTTATTGCTTTACAAATTAGTTCAAAAATTGAGATAAAGGGTTTGATTCTACTGCATTTCTTACCTGTTCATTGCTTACATGAGTATAAATTTCAGTAGTAGAAATGCTTTCGTGACCTAATAATTCTTGTAAAGCTCTTATATCAACATTACCATATTGATACATAAGAGTAGCAGCAGTATGACGTAATTTATGAACAGAATATTTTTTTGTATCTAAACCTGCTAGTTGTAATTCTTTATAAATTATATGTTGTACAGTCCTGTTACTAATACGTTCTCTGCGTTCACTTAAAAAAAGTGCATCTTTTGAATTAGCTTTAATATGTTCTTTTGGTCTAACTTTCAGATAATCAGAAATAGCTTTTATACACGCATTGTTCAAGTAAATAGTACGTTCTTTATTTCCCTTACCAATAACATTTAATTTACATTCTCCAAAATCAATATCTTTAATATTAATACCAATAAGTTCTGAAAGACGCATACCACAATTTAAAAATAAAGTTGTTATAGCATAATCTCTTTCATTATTTCTATTATCTTCACTACTTGCTACATTAAGCAATTTTTTACTATCATCTAATGATAAATATTTAGGAATTCTTTTTCCTAATTTAGGAGTTTCTAAGTTTTGAGCAGGATTTTTTTCTATTAAGTTTGCTTTTTGAGAAAGATAATTAAAAAATATTCTTATACTTGATATTTTCCTTGCTCTAGTTGTTGGTTTTGCTTTATTTGTAACAGCTAAATACGATACAAAAGCATGAATATCTTCTAACTGAATTTGTTTTATTTGTTCTATTGTAAATGAAGAAATATCTATGTTTTTTAATTCTTTTTCATCAGTTAATTTAAAATGTAACATCATATATCTTAAAAACATTGTTAAATCATAATTATATTCTTTTATAGAATTAGGTGATTTATTTAATATTGTAATAGAATAATCTAAAAATGCATTTAAAAATTCTGGATTTTTTTCTCTTTCAATCATTACAATTCACTCTCCATTATTTATTTTATATAATTAGTACAAAAATATAATACCACTAATACATCTAATTTTAAATAGAAAATGAAAAATTAATATGAAAAAATATTTTAATTTTATGTACCTTATGATGATATCTCATCAAATGTAATCAACAATTCCGAAAATATAACAACGCAACATTTGATTATTAGCAATAAAACTAATTTTTTAAAAAATTATTATATAAAATAATATCATTTTTAAAAAAAGACATATAGTTTTATTTTTTAAAAATTGTGCAAAATAGTGAAATATAATACAAACTATGCATATTTTAATAAATGCTGTAACTATAAATGAAGCTAAAGATAGTAGCGCTATCGAAAATATAGTTACTACTCATGATAATATTTATAAAGTTCTATTTTAAATATTTTATATCTTGTATTAAATAAATTAATAGATAGCCCAATTTTATACTTAAGTAAATATATAAATAAATCAAAACAAGAATATTATAGATTAGTTTGTTTTATGAAGTTTATACGAAAATTGCTTATATTGAAAAAGCTTGTGGAGTTACAAGATTAACCGCAACATCTTACTTAAATCAATTAGAAAAAATCGGACTTTTAGAGTCTGAAAAAATTGGAAGAGAAAAAATATATAAAAATATTAGATTGATAAATTTGTTATCAGACAAATAGTAAGTTATAGAGGAAGATATGAGTCAATATAACATTTTAAAATACAAAAAAATCGATAGGGTAGGAGAGAGGGGGCTAGTTTGAAAAATGGATATCTTAAATTTTAGATAAAAATTAATAAAATTTCAAAATTAAGCCCTAATCTCTTACAAAAATATTTCTAAAAATTTTTTATAAAATAAAATTTATAATTTAATATTAAGATTTTGAAAATTAAAATTTATAAAAAATTAAAAAACGAACATTTGTTATAATTAAAATTTTTACAAATTTAAATGTAATTTTTACAAATATTTTATAAAATTTTAAAATAAATTTCTAATTATAAAATTATAAAATAATTTCATTTTATAACGCTTCAAAATCGATTTTAAGACATTTTTATATAAAACTAATAAAGTTAATCATTTGAAATTTAATTTAAATATTTAAAAATTATTATCTATATAATGTAAAATAGTTTAAATATTGTAAAATCAATGTTTTTTGAAAAATACTGAAAAACGTCTAAAAAATCGACGCACGAGAATCGATTTTAAGCCGTTTTTATAAAAAAGACATATAGTTTATTGTCTATAAATTTAAGCAAAATACTGAAATATAGGCATTTGCAGATTTTAATATTATTCCTATCTCTATTTGCGCAAAACTTTGATTTTGTGCAATGTTATATTTAATAAAATAGCGTGCTATAAATTAGCAAACTATTTTTTCTATATTTCCAATATTATATAATGGAATATTAATAAGTTTTTCTTCTTTCCTATAATCAGACATAGATGTTCTAACATTAATTTTATTACCATATTTTTCTATAAAAGTCTTCAAACTTTTAGCTTGTAAATTTTCAGAGGCTTTAACCTCTATTGGTACATTATACTTCCCTATTTGAGTTATAAAATCAATTTCTGATGTGCCAGTTTCAGAACTCCAATAAAAAACATTTAATTGTGTACATTCTTTTAATTGGCATAAAACATATTGTTCTGTTAAACTTCCTTTAAATTCATCAAATATTTCATTTCCCTCTAAAATAGTTTTTATATCCACACCTGACATTGCACATAATAGACCAACATCTAATAAATACAATTTAAACGCGCTAAAATCTTGATATGCTGATAAAGGTATTTTATTATTATTTACTCTATTAATTTGATAAACAAGACCACAATCAATTAACCAAGATAAAGCGATTTCATATTCTCTAGCTCTTGCCCCCTCTTTAACTAATCCATATATAAATTTTTTATTTTCTTTAGCCAATTGAGTAGGAATATTATGCCATAACTGTCTAATTCTTGGAACTATATTGGAAGGAGCATGTTTTGATAAGTCTTGTTCATATGCTTGCAATAATTTATTTTGAATATTTCTAATTTCATGTAAATCTTTGGTTTCGATATAATAATTAACAATTTCAGGCATACCTCCAATATAGTAGTATAACTTTAAAAGTTCTTTAAATTTTAAGTTAAATACTTTTATCATATAAAAATCATTATTTATTAATATGTTTAGTAATTCATCTTCTTTAATAGCTTTTAAAAATTCATAAAAACTTAAGGGAAATAGGTCTAAGAAATCTACTTTCCCTACTGGGAATGATGTTCCTTCGTGTATAGCAACTCCTAAAAGTGAGCCAGCAGATATAATATGATATTCATTGGCATTTTCACAGAAATATTTTAGAGCTTTTAGAGCTTTCGGAGTTTCTTGAATTTCATCTAAAATTATAAGTGTGCTTTCTGGTTCGATATTAACACCTGATTCAATACTTAGGCCTTGTATAATTTTATTCAAATCAAAATCTTCACTAAATAAGTTTTCCATCCTACTATTGTCATCAAAATTTATATATGCATATTTTTCATAACATTGTTTTCCAAATTCTTTCATTAACCAAGTTTTACCTACTTGTCTTGCTCCCCTTATTAATAATGGTTTTCTGTTAGGAGAATTTTTCCATTTTTTTAAATCTTCTATTTTATCTCTATACATAAAATCACTTCCTAAACATATTATATTCCTTATTTTCACAAAAGTCAAACGACTTTTGTGAAAGATTGCACATTTTCGCAACGACTTTTCGGATTTTATTAAATTTAATACAATATTAGATAGATTTATACAGAATTACACATGTTTAACTTCTAAAAGTTTTTCTTTTAATTCACTTTCAATTTTTACAAGTTCAATTTCTGCTTCTTGTCTTTTCTTTTTACCTTCTGAATGAATTTCCAATAATTTATCCAAAGTTTCAATAATATCGCTATTAGTCTTTTGTAGAGTTTCTACATCTACAATAGCCTTTTCAGATTCTTGAGCAATTTCAATAGTACCTTGTTTTAATAATTCACTATTTTGTTTTAACATTTCATTTGTTATATTAGAAACTTCTTTTTGAGCTGATAATGCATTTTTAGCATTAGTAATACCCAAAGCAATAACAATTTGATTTTTCCATAAAGGAATAGTATTAATTAATGAACTTTGTATTTTATTAATTAACTCACTATCATTATTTTGAATCAATCTAATTTGTGGTGCCATTTGTATAGATATAATTCTAGTAGTTTTTAAATCATATATTTTCTTTTCAAATCTATCTATCATAGCTGATAAATCATTTACTTTTTGAACATCAATTTGATCTTTACTTTCTTCAGCAATTTTTTGTAATTCAGGTAATGTAACATTTCTTAATTCTTCTAATTTCTTTTCTCCTGCAATAATATATAAAGATAATTCTTTAAAATATTCTAAATTTTTATCGTACATTGTGTCAAAAGTTGTTATATCTTTCATCATTTTTATTTTATGACCTTCCAACATTTGTTCTATTTTACTAATATTATTTTCTACTTTATTATATTTAGCTATAATTTTATTTAATTGTTTTTTTGCGGAATTAAAAATACCTAAAAAAGATTTTTTATTCATATTAGTTGTTTCAACATCAAAATCCTTTATTTCTACAACTAAATCTGAAAGCAAGTCCCCTACTACTCCTGCGTCTTTAGTTTTTACTTCTTCTAAAACAGTATCTGAAAATTTTGAAATCTTATTTTGAGCAGAAGCACCATATTGTAATATTTGATTTGTATTTTGTACATCTATTTTTGCAATGAAATCATCAATAGCCTTTTGTTGTTCAGGTGATAAATTATTATAATTTAAAGATTTTTCAACAGTTTCGTCTGAAAGTTTTTCAGTAGAAAGATTATTTTCAACTTCTTTTGTATCAATATCTGATACTACATTTAATTCTAAATTTTCCATTTATTTACATTCCTTTCATAATATAAAAATCTAGTGATTTTCAACCTTTTAGTTATATTGTTATAGGGTACATCCTTCCCTATTTAAATATTAAAATCTAATTGTGATTTATAAGTTTGAATTAAACAAACTTTTCAATTGATATACAACATCATCAGAATCAGCATTAATGCTAGCAGCTTCATTTATAGATGATATTTTTGTTAAAGCATCGATATCAGCATTATACCCTATTGTATAAATTGGTACTTCTAAACCTTGAACTATGCTAGATATATCTTCTAAAGAATTTCCTTTATTGGTATTTCCATCACTTAAAACAAATAACATTGTTTTAGCATCTGGAACTTGTTCTTTTTGTTTTTGTATCATATCTAATGCAACCAAAACCGCATCAAATGTGCAAGTATTACCTGAAGCAGATAAATTTTGTACAGAACCATTAAAGTATGCCCTTTGATTTAAATCAAATTTAGCAATTGGTAAATTAATAAATACATTAGTGCTATAACTTACAAGACCAATATAATTATTATTATTTATATATTGAGAAGCATTTATTAATGATTTTTTTAAATTATTTAAAGGTACTCCTGACATACTGCCTGAAACATCTGAAACAAATACAGCAATTGTAGGTTTTCCTAAATCTTTTTGTTCTTTCCATAAATCTTGTGCTTGTAATAATATTTGTCCGCTATAGTTTTGTACATTTGAAGTATATCCATTATAACTACCAAAACCGTATTGTGTTGCAAGTGATTGAGATTTTGTATTTAAGCAATAATTTATAAACATATCTAATGTTTTAAATTGCTCTTCTGTTAAGTTACCAATTGAATATATTGGATTATTGTGTGCCACACCAAAAGGAACAAATGTATAATCTTTTAATGAATTATCATTTTGGTAACTTTGATATTCTAATATAAATGCTTCTAATGAACCTTTCTCAGCAGCTTCTCTCATTTGTAGTGTAGTATAAGAAACAAATGGAACATTTGCTTGGAATGCTTCAAAACCTTTTACTGCTTCATCGCTTAATGGATCATTAGCATCAAAATAAGCTAAAGCTGATACTAAAAAATTAATTCCAGTAGAACTTGAATATGGATTTGTATATCCCATAGTAATTTCACCATTTATCGTTGCCTGCACTACTGAATTTAAATTTACTTCTCCATATTTTGATTGTATTTTATCATATGTTTCCTTTGATAATAGTATTCCTGCTGTGTTTTCAACTAATTTATCATTTTCTAAATTTATTTCTACATTACTAGCTTCTATCATTTTTCCCCATAATTCATTTGATGGTGTAAATGCAGTAGGTGTATATTTTTGAGAGCTTATATAATCTACTGCTGTACCTGAAGCTACAGAACGAATTGAAACAGCTACTGTTTTACCATTTATATTATATTTTTCTTTATTAAAATTCTTTGCTACCTCATTTATCCAACCATCTGTCCCCTCTCCTGCTTTTTCTGGTGATGAAAATATTTCTATTGTTATATCTCCATTTCCTTCTACACTTAATGGATATTTAGATATATCAGGTAATTCGTCAGCAACACTTGCCTTATCTAATGTTACATTACCTTTTACAGGTGTTACATTTTCTACATTAATATTTTTTAATAATTTGTTTAAACTACTTGTTGATTTTTCATAAGCTCTTTCAGATGATGTTTTTCCAATATTCTTTGTAGCTAATATTCCTATTAAAACTATTAATAAGAATATTACTATGATAGTTATTGCCATAATTTTATTATTATTTTTTTTCATTCTATTTTTCTCCTCTCTATTTGTAACTCTATAATTTCTTATGTTCATTAAATTATTATTCTTTTTTTTCATTATTATTATTTATTTCTAAATTTTTATATTGCTTTTCAAATTGCTCATCTTGTCCTCTTTGCAATTTTAATGAAGTTGTCATATCACTTAATACTTTTGTTACATAATTTGTTTCGCTATTATCGTCCATTTGTGAAACCTCTGTCAAAAAACAATTAAATTGTCCTAAAACTTTTTCGTTACTTTCTAATATACCATTTATATAATCTTTATGTTCACTTACAGAATTGTGACCTTCTATTTCATCAAATATTAAAATACGATTTAGAATTTTTCTAGTATTATTAAATATAAAAGTTGTAGTTTCGTTTCCTATTTCTACAAATGCTGTTACATATTCTTTATTGTTTTGATCTAATAATTCAGCTAATACATCTTTTTTTCTTTCAATCGCTTTTACACAATCTATAGCTCTTTTTATTTCCGCCTTAAATGGAGTATTTCTAGTTTGATATGTTTCTAATGCTTCAATATATGATGCTGAATTTCTCAATTTTTCTAAATCATATCCATATTTAGCTTCTGTAGATGTCATTAAAAATCTAATTTCAACTCCAAAAATTACTGCATTTATAATTAAAATTATAAAGAATAATATGGGATTATCTTGTATTGATATTGATAATATACCTGGTGAAAAGCAACAAACATCTATTATTGCTAGTATAGCAGTAATAATTATTAATCTTTTGAATATTTTTTTATTCATAAGTTCCTCCCTTCTTGAATATTACTTTTTCAATACATATTTTAGCATACCCAATTTAATAATACAATATTTTTTTATTTTAATATAAAAAAAAACTCCACGATTATATCGTGGATATAAAATATTATTATTTAAATTTTTCAATATAATTATCTATAGTATCCAAAAACTCACTATTATTCTTTGTTTTTGTCATTTGAGAAATTATTTGTTCTGTAACATCTGCAACAGGCATACTATTCATTGCTTTGCGAAGTGCAAACACAGTATCTTTCTCTTTTTGACTTAATAACAAATCTTCCCTTCTAGTTCCAGATTTATTAATATCTATAGCTGGAAATATACGCTTTTCTGATAATTTTCTGTCTAAATGTACTTCCATATTTCCTGTTCCTTTAAACTCTTCAAAAATTACATCATCCATTCTGCTACCTGTTTCAATTAATGCTGTTGCCAAAATAGTTAAGCTTCCTCCATTTTCAATATTTCTTGCAGCTCCAAAAAATTTCTTTGGCTTATGTAAAGCACTAGGATCAAGTCCTCCAGATAATGTTCTTCCTGATGATGGTATAACCAAGTTATATGCTCTTGCTAGTCTTGTAATACTATCTAATAATATAACTACATCTTTATTATGCTCAATTATCCTTTTTGCTCTTTCAAGCACCATTTCAGCCACTTTTACATGATGTTCTGGTAATTCATCAAATGTAGAATAAATTACTTGTCCTTTAATAGAACGGCGCATATCTGTTACTTCTTCAGGTCTCTCATCAATTAATAATACTATCAATTCTACTTCTGGATTATTTTGAGTTATACTGTTTGCAATTTTCTTTAATAATGTTGTTTTTCCTACTTTTGGAGGTGCAACAATCATTCCTCTTTGCCCTTTTCCTACAGGTGACATTAAATCTATAATTCTCATTGCATATTCTGTTGATGTTGTTTCTAATTTTAATCTTTCTTTTGGATATATCGGTGTTAATTCGTCAAATCTTTTTCTTTTAGCAGCTTTTTCTGGATGTTCCCCATTAACTTCTCCAACAAATATTAATGATGGGAATTTTTCTCCTTCCTTACATCTTGATATACCTTTTACCATATCTCCTGTATCAAGTTTAAATCGTCTTATTTGTATTGGTGATAAATAAACATCTTTTGGACTTGACAAATAGTTTTCTCCACGCAAAAATCCATAACCATCTGGTAATACTTCCAATATTCCTTCAACAATTTCATCATCATCATTTGTTAATTTGTAGTCAATTGTAGAGTCTTCAAGTTGGTCTATTTCTTCATCTTCTATATCTGAATCATCATATTTCGTCGCTTTTTTGGTAATTTCATTTGTATAACTAATTCTTTCACTATTTCTTAAATCTTTTAATACTTGTATTAATTCTTCCTTTTTTAATTTTGATATATTTTTAATATTATGCTCCTTGGCTAAATTTTTTAATTCAGCTAATGTCATTTCATTTAATTCTAACATATATTCCTCCTTTATTTTTATTGATACTTTACGGGATATTCTCGATTATATATTTCAAACTATAAGAAAAAATTAATTATACATTAATATAATGTTTTTATTATTTACTATATTATAATATAATAATGAAAAAATCTTATAGAAAATATTTACTTAATAACTAATTTTGATATTGTTTAATATATAGTATTAATTTTTAAACTGTATATATTATAGCATAAAGCTTAAAAAAGTGCAAATATAATACTAATTAATTTTTGAGATTAATAAACAAGAATTAATATATTAATAAAACTTCATTTTTTGAAATAAAATAGTTAAAACAAATTATACTTTAATAGATAAAAGAAATAACTATTTGTAAAAACTTTCTTTTATCTATTTTTCTTGATCAATATAGACTCTTTCATTTGGTAGATACATATCAAGCTTCTCTCTTGCAGTTTCTTCTATAAAATCCAATGAATCTACATTTTCTTTTGTTGAAATTAATTCATTTTTATATTCTTCTTTTTCTTCAATTTTTTTTGCTAATTCAGTTTCTTGTGCCTTATATTTATTTAATGTTTGTTGCTGATTTATAAATGTCATTACAACATACCCTAAAGCAACTATTATTATAATTATTTTGCAAAAATTCTTTTTGTTTTTCATACGAAATCTCTCTCCATAATATATTTTATCTATTTATATCATTCGCCATTTTTTTTATAAATCCCTCTTTATTTTCAATTTTTTACTTTATTTTTTGGTTTTATTATAAATTCTTTCATTTTTTTAGTATTTATTTCAAAAACATTATATATTTTTGTCATATTTTTTCGTATATTAATAAATACAAATGATATTGGTTTTAGAAAAATTCTTTTTAATACTTTATATATTATCTTAAAAGGGCAAAAAATAATTTTGATTATATATAGAAAAGTTTTTTTCATAGTATTCATTATATATACACTAACTTTTATTATATATTTACTTAATATGAGCATATATAAAGTTACTCCAATCATAATTCCAAAAGACATATATAACCTAATTTCGCCATTATTAAATACAAATATAGTATATAATATAGTTATACCAGTCAGTATCCAAAAAAGTATATCTTCTATGTATGTTGCTATATCTGATGTCTTAAAACTTTTTCTTAAAATTCTAAAAAAATCAAATAAGACACCTATTATAAAGCCATTTAAAGAAAAAATTAGAAACAAATATGCTTGATTATTCATAATTATCACCTTGCTTTATTTGAATATTTTACTTAATAGACTTCCTCCTGTATTTTTTTCTCCTTTATTTTCACTATATGCTAAATATGAAATTTCCCCTTCTATTATGACTTCAGATGTGTCTATACTTAATTTATTTATTCTGAGATTTTCTCCTTTTACTGTTAATAAACCTAATTCAGTTTCTACCATAACTACTTGGTCATCAAAGCTTAGTACATCTATAACTCCTGAAATACTTAGTTTTCCTCTATTTTCTAATATTAAATTTTGAATTACTCCTGTCTGTGCCATTCCCTTCCTCTCATCAATAGTCATACTTATCACTTTCCTTTCTTACGGCTTATCTATTTTGCCTTTTTCTTTACTTATATAGTATATTCAAGGTTTGTCTGTTTTAGAACTACGTATGTTTATAAATACATTATTTTCATATAATAGGAAAGTCATACTGACATTTCCTATTATATAAAATTAACACCAGAAATTGTTCAATGAACATTTTCTGGTGTCTTTCAGCTTGTGGTATGATTATTCAATCTCTGAAACTCGTTTTGCCATTTCTGAGTATGCCTCTGCAACATTTCCCATGTCTTTGCGGAATCTGTCTTTATCTAGGCTCTTGCCTGTTTCTTTATCCAAGATTCTGCATGTATCAGGAGAAATCTCATCAATCACAATAATCTGACCATTAGGCAGTCTGCCAAATTCGATTTTGAAATCGATAAGGTCTCCATTACACTGTGCAAAGAAATCTTTGATGACCAGTGCCACCTGCTCAGTTACATATTCTACATAGCCAAGTTCTCTTTTAGTTAAGAGACCTTTTGCAATGATAGCAGCCTCACAGATTGGCGGATCACCTGCTGCATCAGATTTGTATGTGTATTCGATATATACTCCATCAAAGGGCATCATATCAGGCACATCATATCTCTTTACATAGCTTCCAGTTGCTTTGAATCTTCCAATAACTTCCAAAAGAATAGGAGTGGTTTTCTTAACAATCTTTGAAGCCTCGTTTGAACCAGGTCCAACATAATGTGTATGGATTCCATGTTCTTCCAGCTTCGTAAAAATTGCCTTAGAAATAACATTGTTTGCAATTCCTTTTCCAGTGATTACATCAGTTTTCGCACCGTTTCCAGCCGAAATTCTGTCTGATGCTTCCAGTTCAAGGTACTCAGGGTTGTTGGTTAAATAGACATTATTAGCTTTTCCTGAGTGATAAAGCTTTGTCCGTTTAATTGTGTCTGTAAGTTTCATTTTGCATACCTCCATATACAATGTATTTACAAAGCATTGCTTTGTATGTTACTATTTTAACATCATTATGTAAATTTTTCAATACATTTTCGTATAAAATACAGGATAAAGGTTATAGGAAGTTTTTAATAAAGTTCATGATTGTAACTTGCAAGTAATTCTTGACATTTTTTATTTTCAATCTGATGAATTTCTAAAATATTTTTCTCTTTATTTTCTAAATAATTATATATCATATCATCTCGAAATCCAATTTCTGCAACTTCTTTTCTATTAGTTACAAAATAAATTTCTTTGATATTAGACCAAATAATTGCTGATAAGCACATAGGACAAGGTTCACTAGTAGAATAAATAACACAATCAGTTAAATCATGAGTATTTAATCTTTTACATGCATCACGAATAGCAATTATTTCAGCATGTGCCGTTGGGTCTTTTTCTTTTAAAACTTTATTATTTCCATAGCCAATTATTTTATTATCTTTAACAACAACTGCTCCAAATGGACCACCTTCTAAATTTTTAACTCCTAATTTAGCAAGTTCTATTGCTTTATCAAAATATTCCTGCATACTCAATCCTCTCTTTTATTAATATATCATAAAATAAAAAGATGTCTTTATAGAACACTAAATCCCATAAAAACACTCAAGTTGGTGCCATTGACGTAGATATTTACAACTCGTTGGCTCTCTTGACGATTGATACAAATATCAATCAATTTATTAAAGTATATCATATTTTTTATAAATTGCAAGAGTTAAATTAAAAATAATATTTTCAAAAATTTGTTGTGTTCGCTTGTATTTTATTAGATATTGTTGTATATTAGTATTCATAGGAGATGAGAATAAGCAGTGTGGGTACTACCACTTTTACATACACAGTTTTGACTGTGAGAATGGGAGTGGTGCTATATGGTAGAACAAGCTATATTAATGATAATATACTTACTTTTTTATGGTTTAGTAGGAATGACTATTATAGCATTTGCCTTGATTATTGCAATAGTAGTAATTTTGAGCAAATAATAAAAGCA